>CANHTS010000111.1 GCA_947463435.1 Flavobacteriales bacterium
CGCATACACCCAGTGAAAATCCCACCGCCGACATTGCCAGCAAGGTTCAGACCGAGCTCGCGCGGGTGCTGGTAGGGCAGGAAGAAATGGTTCGCCTTATGCTGGCCGGCCTTTTTTGCAATGGCCATGTGCTGATTGAAGGCGTGCCCGGCGTAGCCAAAACGCTGGCTGTTAACCTCTTGTCGCGCGCTACTGCCTTGCGCTTCCACCGCATCCAGTTCACACCGGACCTGATGCCGGCCGATGTTATGGGCAGCAGTATCTTCAATGTCCGCGATTCGGTATTTGAGTTCAAGCAAGGCCCAGTTTTCGCCAACCTGGTACTCATCGACGAAATCAACCGCGCTCCGGCCAAAACCCAGGCAGCATTGTTCGAGGTGATGGAAGAGCAGCAGGTGACAATCGACGGAATCACGCACCGCCTGCCGCAGCCGTTTATGGTGCTCGCCACTCAGAATCCGGTGGAGCAGGAAGGCACCTACCGCCTACCGGAAGCGCAGCAAGACCGTTTCATTTTCCGCATCCGCGTCGGTTATCCGAGCCTCGAGCAGGAGTTTCAGATCCTCAGCCGCTTCAGCCTCGATTTTCGCCAGCAAGTGGTGCGCGATATACAGCAGGTATTGGAAGCCGCCGATATCGAAGCCTGTCGCCGCGCCGTAGAAGCTGTGCACATGGAAGAGCCTTTGCTGCGTTATATCGCCGCGGCTATCGATGCCACACGCCGCCATCCGGATATCTACCTCGGCGCCTCGCCCCGCGCCGGTCTGGCCCTGATGAAGGCTGCCAAAGCCATCGCAGCCATGGATGGGCGCAACTACTGCACACCCGACGATATCCGGCAGATTGCCTTTGCCGTGCTCAACCACCGCCTCATCCTCAAACCTGAAAGTGAAATGGACGGCGTGGAGATGCAAGAAGTGGTGAACCAGATTTTCCGCGAAATAGAAGTTCCACGCTGATGCATCGTTTGCGGGGCCGCTTCAGTCTGTTTCTTCCCAATGCCTTCTTCTTTTTGCCGGGAGGGCTGTTTCTGCTGTTTGCCCTGTCGTACCGCTACAATGATCTGTTGCCTGTAGCCCGTGGAATGGCTTTCGCCGCCGCCGGACTCCTGCTGCTCGACGCATTCGTCCTTTTTCTGCCCGGCAGGCCGCTGCTGGCGAAGCGCAAAACTGCTTCCCATTGGGGCCTTGCCGATGCCAACCGCGTGCGCATCACCTTCCGCAACCGCACGTTCATGCCCTTGCATCTGGTCGTGATCGACGAAATTCCGATTGAGTTGCAAATCCGCGATTTCCGCCGCCATGTCCAGGTTGATGCCGGCAAAGAAGAAACCCTCGTCTATACGCTTACTCCGAACACACGCGGCGTTTATGCATTCGGCCATATCCAGGTGTTTATGGATTCGCCTTTGCGCTTGCTGCGGCGCCGGCTTACGCTCGGAGAACCGTGCAGCGTGAAAGTGTATCCGAGTATCCGGCAGATGAAGCATTATTCCTTGCTCAGCCTGCCCCATATCGCCACGCATTACGGCATCCGAAAAATGCGGCGCATCGGCCACAGTTACGAGTTTGAACAGATCAAAGACTATGTGCAGGGCGACGATATCCGCTCTATCAACTGGAAAGCCACCGGCCGCCGCGGCGGGCAGCTCATGGTCAACCAATACGAAGACGAACGCGCCCAGCCGGTGTATAGCCTGATCGACAAGAGCCGGGCCATGCACATGCCTTTCGAAGGCCTCAGCCTGCTGGATTACGCCATCAATACCGCGCTGGTAATTTCGAACGTGAGTGTGCAGAAACACGACAAGGCCGGCCTGCTTACCTATTCCGATAAGTTGGGCGGGTTTTTACCGGCCGACCGCAAGAGCGGACAAATGGGGCTGATCCTGGAGATGCTGTACAACCAGAAACCCAGGCAAACGGAGTCAGACCCCGAGCTGTTGTACAATGCCGTGCGTCGCCTCATCCGCGGCCGCAGCCTGCTCTTCCTGTATACCAATTTTGAAAGCATGCACAGCCTCGAACGCGCCTTGCCGGTGCTACGCCGTTTGAATATGCAACACCTGCTCATTCCCATCTTCTTCGAGAACAAGGAGCTGACCGACTATGCCTACGGCGAAGCTGAGAATGAAGAAGACCTCTTTGCCCGCACTATCGCGCAGCAGTTTGTGCAAGACAAGCGGCAGATAGCCGGAACAATGGCGGCATACGGCATCCAGTCCATCCTCACCACGCCCGATAAACTGAGCATCGCCGTGGTGAACAAGTACCTGGAGTTAAAGGCCCGCGGGGCAATCTGAATCGTATTCGCTCACTCAACCATCAGGCGGACGCGCACAGTCGCTTCGCCTTGGATGGCTTCCAGCAGGTAAACGCCAGATGACAGGCGCGCGATGTCAAAGCTCAGCACCGTGCCATTGGCCGAGCGTGTTCCGCTAAGCCATTCGCTGCGCCCGTCGGTATGCATCAAACGCACGCGCGTTGCAGGGTTCCATTGGCCTTTTTCGAGTTGCCAGTTGGCTGTTTGGCTTGTCGGGTTGGGATAGAGTCGGCTGCCTTGCAGGAAGGCGATATCCCGCAATCCGGTTGGATCGACTGCGCGCAGCAATCCGCTCAGGGTATCGTTTCCACTGAAAACATCGCCGTTTAGGCTGAGGCGCGCTTCCACACGGAAATTTCCTGCCTGGCTGATGTTCCAGTTGCTGCCTGCATTGATCAGCACGCTGTCGCCGGGGTTGAGTGCCGTTCCTGCGCTCAGGTCTTGCCATACATTGGCGCCGCCGGCTGCCGGAAAGGCCCGGAAGTCGATGCTATAGCCGGATATCGCGCTGCTACCGGTGTTCTTCACCCAAACTGCAGGCCGCAAACCACCGGGAACGCGGAATTCCTGGCTGAAATCGGGCGTGGCGAAACGCAGGATGCTGCCATCGGTGGTGGCCTCTGCATTGAAATCAATCCACTGCGTATCGTTGAAGCGGTTTTGGTCGGTGATAAGCCGGGTCATAACCCAAAGCCGGTGTTTACCCGGACGCTCCGGTACAAAGCTATCGGGCATGATGGTTTCCTTCGTTATGCCAAAACCAATGGTATCGGTCGGGTAACGCGCAAATACAATGCGGTTGAGCGGATCGCGGATTTCAAAGGCAGTTTGGAATGGCGTCAAAACAGCAGCTTTGCTTTCATTGACGATGCGTGCCCGGGCGAAAAGCGCATCCTGTTTGATGCGGTAAGTTTTGCCGGCCGGCGGTTGCAGGATGGCAACAACGCCTACATCGATGCTGCGTTCAGTGAAGAAATGTGAGTAGAAGGTGTCGTTGCGGCGGAAGGTATCGTCGAGTTCTGATGCAAATACCCGCACCACATGGCGCCCCACGAGGCTGGGAATGAAGCTGCTGTCGAACAAAATCTGCCGGGTTTCGCCGGTATCGATGATCGTTGAACGGATGCTCGTGTAAACCACCGTGCCGTTGTAGAGTATCTGTGCAGTGAAAGGAACAACCGACACCGGGCGCAGGTAACCGTTGTTGCGGAAGCGCGCACGAACCCGATACGGTCCGCTGCCGATACCATACGTGCTGTCGCGGCGCGGGAATTCAACACTCAGCGCCTGGTGGTCGTGGTTCAATCCAACCTGGAAATTGTACACGAGGGAATCGTTGGCCGGAACCTGGTCGCCGGGCAGGAAAGCGCGGAAACTGATGCGGTAAGGGCCTTTTACATTGGGAACGAAACGTCGGGCGAAGGTGATCATGCCCGGAGGGCCATAATATGCCGGAACGCGCTGCGTATCAGAATAAACCTGGGTATTGCCTCTCCAGATGCGGCAACTCACACGGAAGTTGTTGGTCTGGCTGATGATGCCGTAGTTGTTCAGCCAGGCGCGCGGTGCGATGGCTGTTCCCGAAGGGAAGAGTACGGTGTCTTTGGCCGGAAGGATGCCTTTGCTGAAGCCCACATCATTGCTGTTGTTGACGCGGAAGAAGAAGGACAGCGTATCGTTCGCCCTGAAACGATCTACAGCCAGCTCGTGATACACCCGGTATTCGAGCAGTCCGGTATCGCGGCAAACATAAGGAGCAAACTGGGCGATCGTTCCTTGTTCGCCGTTCAGGGTAAAGCTCTTGTTATCGGTAAAGAGGGCAGTTCCCCGTCGGCGCACTTCGGCCCGCACATTGAACGGTCCTTGCCGGTCCACCCCCAGGTTTTGGATCCGAACGATGGGGAAAATGGTATCCAGGTTCAGTTCGTAATTGGCTTGCGAAGGTTCAAAAATGGCATCGATGGCGACATCGCGCTTGATGCTGAGAATGAAAACCGAACGGGCGGTATCGTTGTCGCGCATTTGGTCGCGGCGTTGGTTGGTATAAACTATCACCTGGTGTTCGCTTGTTGCAGATGGAAGCAGCGTGCTGTCGAAGGTGATGCGGCGGCTGATACCGGGGCTCAGCGTGTCCATCCGCGTAGCGCGGTAAATGCGGGTTCCGAAATTCCAGACTTCAAATGTGGTAAAGATGCTGTCGGCGAATTTGGCGCCATAGTTGAAAATGGTTGCCTTCGGGGCGATGGTCTTGATGGCGTATTTGTCGAGCGAATCGCGGTTGCGCGGCTCGTTGACTGCCGTTACGGCGACGTCGTAATCGGCTTGTATGCGCGGCTCGATAAGGAAGCGGAAAGGCGCTCCGGGCGCAAAATCGACCCAATTGGTATCACCGGTGGGTGTGGCGTAGAAGAAATGGGTTGGCCGAACAGGTTCTTCCATCTGATAACCGAAAGCCACGTTTTGGGTTGCAATTTGCCTTACGCCTACATAGAATACTCCGCTCACACTCACGGGTGGCCACACGGGAATAACCACATTGCCGGTCTGGGTGGTGAAGTTGCTGCTGGTCCAGACGTTGCGGCCGGGTGCTCCGGTGCGCGGATTGGCTTCCCAAATGCCAATCCGGCAATTCTGACCGCCGAAGCCGTATGTTACGGTAATCTGGTTAATCGCTTTGGCTGTATTGCTGGAAAAACGCGCCACAAAATCGCCTGTGGCGCCGTTGAAGCCGATGCCGCCGCCGGCAGGCGGAGTTGCAGGGTCTTTATAGGAATAAACATTAGCAGTGGCTATGCGCAAACTGCTGGCGGTATCATTGCTCTTGTTACCATCGCGCATGGAGATAGCCAATAGCGTATCCATACCGATGCGCGAACCATCGAGCGAACCGAGGTTTACAAAACGTTCTTCTCCCGGTGCAAGGTTTGGTAAGGTTGCGCTGTCGCGCAGTACATTGGCCCCACGGCTGCGCACTTCCACTTTATGGCCCGTCAACGTTCGCTTGCCTACATTTCGTACCAAAGCGCGAATGGTATCCGGGTTTCCCAATGGTACCGGCAGTTTGCCAAGGGTATACAATTTCATGATCTGCAAATCGCGGTCGGCGCGCGGATAATTGAGGATCATGGAAGGATGCACATCTGATAATGTGCGCAGCGAATCGGCCGGAGTCCCGGTGCCGGTCTGAAGCCGCGTCTGGCCGATAAACAAGGAGGTGATGGAAAAGCGGTTTTCGTACAACCAGGGGATGTTCTGGGTTTGCGTTCCCGTTTGGATGTATTCAATGAAAACCTCGAGGTTTTTTCCTTTGGTGGTGTCCACCACAAAGCCGCCGAGGTGGAAGGGGAATCGCTTCCAGCCGTCGTTACCCGATGCGTCGGTGCCCGGGTTGCGGTCGTAAACCCTTTTAGCACCCGACATGCCGGTGGCTGTGCTGAACGACAGCGGACGGGTGCCATATTGCGTGCTGTCGGTCATCTTCATCCAAATGGTGAAGATGGGAGAACCCTGCAGGTTCACGTTGTTGTCTTTGTAAAACTCGGCCGAGAAAATGGTGTCACCATGGCGAAGGTTTCCAAGCAGGGAGGCCGGCCAGATATAGGCATACCGGCCCCAGGCATTGTTGACCGTGGTCGAATTCATCGGCCCGGCCACATTTGAATTGCCGAAAGCGCCGTCACCAATCCGCACGTACTGCCCGAAAACTGAGGGCAGCGTCGCGAAAAAAGTGAAGGCCAGAAGTTGCAATGCACGCATGAGCGGCAAGTTAGTGATTTGTTATCTGGAGTACATGCAAATGGCGGTTTACTTACAATGCGCTTATTTTGAAGCATGACCCGCGAAGAACTCAGCCGGAATATCTTCCGCAAGCGCAGTTTCCTCTGCACCGGACTGGACACCGACATCGAAAGGCTGCCGGTTTCCCTGGACCGCGATATCCGCGGCATGGTGAATTTCAATACCGATATTATCCGCTGCACGGCCGATCTGTCTGTGGCCTATAAGATCAATACTGCTTTTTATGAGCAATACGGCGCACGTGGCTGGGAAGCCATGGCCGAAACGCTCGACCTGATTCCCGGTGATTGCCTGGCCATTGCCGATGCCAAACGCGGCGATATCGGTAATACGAGCTCCATGTATGCGCGGGCCTTTTTCGATGAACTGCGCTTCGATGCCATCACCGTGGCGCCTTATATGGGCGAAGATTCTCTGCGGCCATTCCTCGAATTCGAAGACAAATGGGTAATCTGCCTCGCACTTACTTCCAACCCCGGCAGCGCCGATTTTCAGATGCTGGAAAGCCAGGGCAAGCGCCTGTATGAACATGTAATTGAAACGGTTTGTCGCTGGGGCAACCCCAATAACCTGATGTTTGTAACCGGGGCCACGCAAGCCGCGCATCTGGAACATATCCGCACCATCATCCCCGAACATTTTTTATTGGTTCCCGGCGTGGGCGCGCAAGGCGGCGATTTGCACGAAGTTGCCGGTGCCGCATTGAACGATAGCGGCGGTTTGTTGGTGAATGCCAGCCGGTCGATCCTGTACGCGTCGCGCGACGAAGATTATACCGAGGCAGCCCGTGCTGAAGCCATGCGCCTGCAGCGGGAGATGGACATCGCCCTGCGCCAGGAAGGCTATTGATTCACCAATAATCGCTAACAGCGAATTCGCCCTCCGGCCGCCTAACTTTGCGCCGCCGTGCAACACCGCCTTTTTCCCCTTTTCATCGTCATCATACTGGGCCTGATCTGGGGTTCTTCCTTTATCCTCATCTGGCTGGGTCTCAAAACTTTCAACCCGATCCAGGTAGCCTGCCTGCGCCTGATGTTCGGAGGGTTCTTTATGATTCCGGTGGTTTGGTATTTCAGGAAGAAGGTGCCGAGCTCAGAATACCGTTTCCTGTTCTTGTCGGGCCTCATCGGCAATGGCATTCCGGCCTTGTTGTTCGCTACCGCCGGAACCATGATTCCATCGGGTATCAGCGGTTTGCTGAACAGTCTGACTCCGATGTTTACATTGCTTTTCGGGGCCTGGTTTTTCGGCATTCATATTCTGCCGAGGCATATCTGGGGTGTGGTGGCCGGATTGAGCGGTGCAGTAGTGCTTTTGCTGCCTGGTATTTTGCATACCGCCGGCCAGGAACATATTGAAATGAATCCGCTAGGTGGACTGTTGGCTATCCTCGGAACCATCCTCTACGGCATCAATATCAACCTCATCAAAAACAGGTTGAGCCATTTGCCTTCGTTCGTTGTAAGTGCCTTCCCTCTGCTGAGCATGGCTATTCTCGCCCTGCCGATCTTTTTGATGACGTCGCCGGGTGCATCCATGGCGGCACATCCCGATACAGCTTGGGCTTCGCTGGCCTATATGGCTCTGTTGGGTATTGTAGGTTCAGCGCTTTCGCTTGTGGTTTTCAACGTACTGGTGCAGCGTACGACGGCTTTATTCGCCAGCACCAATACCTTCATTATTCCCGTTGTGTCGGTTGGCTGGGGATTGGTTTTCAATGAACCATTCGGCTGGCATATCATCGGCGGCTTGCTGCTTTGCCTGGCCGGTGTCTGGCTGGTAATGAAGCGCTGATCAGTCGCACAGCCAGGTGTCGAAGTTTTTCCGGTGTATCAAGGTAGGTTTGACGCCGTAAGTGGCTTCAAAAGAAGGTGGTACACGGAAACGCGCGTTCGGATTGAATTTGATTTCCCAGGCCCGTAGTTCCTTTCCTTCTGTTTCGAGGTAATAGATTTCCTGTTGCCGTGTATTGCGCCAGAAATTGCTCGAAACCTGCAGGTTGTTGTTGGACAGGTGTTTGAGCATTTCTGAAACCACGGAGTTTGATGCTAATCTCCAGAAACCGGTAATTACGGCGAACGTAATCCCCGAAA
>CANHTS010000112.1 GCA_947463435.1 Flavobacteriales bacterium
ATTTCCGGGTGCAAGCAGGATGGCTTTTTCGAAAAATGCAATCGCCTGCTGCGGATTGCCCGATTTGAACAAAACCCAACCCCAGGTATCGAGGAAGAATGGATTTTCGGGTTGTTCCTTTACCAGGCGTTCGGCTATTTGTGCTGCCAGTTCCAAACGCTTTCCCGCCGCAGCCAGCATAAACGCATAACTATTGGCGATGCTGCGCTCTGTCGGATTTTCATTGTAGATCGGTTCAAGGATGGCAATGGCTTCAGTCGACCTTCCGGCTTTGAACTCAGACTGGGCCAACAAGTTGGCAAGTTTGATTTTATCGTCGCGGTCGAGCGCAAAGGCCTGTCCGGTTCTGCAAGCTTCGGCGCTGCCTGTATAATTGAACTGCCGGTAGCGCGCAAAGGCCAGGTAACGCCAGGCTGCAGGTTGCGAAGGGAAATCGTCTGTCATCTGCTGCGCAGCGCGCTCCATTTCAACAAAACTGGCTGAACGTTCCAGTGAGCGCAGCAGTTTTTCGTATAAATCGAAACTGGCCTGCCCGCTGTCAAGCGCCTTGCGGTACAATGCAGCGGCACGCTGGTGCTCATTGGCTGCGGCCCAGACATCGCCACAATACAACAAGGCATTGGGTACGTCGCTGTGCAAACGCTCCACGATAGCGGCCAATACTGCTGTACTGTCGCGGCGCAGCGGATTCACCAGGTCGTTGGCCCAGGCTTGCAGGTAGAATTGTTTTTGGTTGAATGCCAGGGCCGGATGAGCGGTAAGTTGTTTCAGGGCTGCGAAATAACGCAGGTAATCTCCCCGGCCTGACAGAATCTGCACGCGCAGACCCAAGGCTTCTGCATTTTCAGGATCTGACCGAAGGAAAAGCGCAAGCAGGTTCAATGCCCGGTCGTTGAACCTTCCCTGTTGGGCAACCTTGGCTTCCCAAAGCAGGTATTTCTGGCGATCGGGATACTTGGCGCGCAGCCTGGCTACTTCATCTGCCGCCTCGGTGAACTTACTCTGCGCACTCAGGATCCGCACTTTCTGGTCGGTTGTTTGCTCGCGCATACCGAATTGCTTTTCACGCAAATTCAGTACCTCAACGGCTTTATCGTACTTCTGGCGGCTCAGGCAAAGGCGTACTGCCTCCTGATAATAGGCTGCGCGTGTAGGGAAACGGCGAAGCAGGTCTGACCAGATCGACAGTGCGCCATCGTATTCTCCGCTTTGTTCCAGTGCCTTGGCCTCGATTTCCCGATACCAGGTATTCTCCGGATCCAAGGCTGTGGCGCGCCTGATATGCACCACAGCAGCACCGGCCTGCTTCTGGGCCAGCTTTATCTCGGCCAGACGCCAAGGCACAGCCGCCAGATCGGGGCGCTCTTTTTCAAGTTTCTGAAAATCCAGATAAGCCGCATCATAATTGCCGGACAGGTATTGGGCATTGGCCTGAAGAAATGCGGAAGAAAACTGCACCTCGGTGCCGTCTTCAGTAACGCCGGCCGGGCCACGACCGGTTTCCTGACTTGCTTTGGGCTGAAAAATGCCGCACGACGACCACAGACCGCTGAAGATTATTGCTGTTAGTGCCGTGCGGATTCGCTGCATTTAGTTTTGGGTGGAATAATCGCCGATACTCAATTCATGACTGGCTCCGTCGAGTTTTACGTGGTTGCCGATCATGCTATTGGTAAAGCGAATATTCTTCAATGTGCTGTGGCTCTGGATGATTGAGTTATCCACAACACAATTCTCCACCCGGGTATGATCGCCGATCGACACGTAAGGGCCAATCTTTGATCCTGTAATCACAACATCCTTGCCAATGTAGCAGGGCTCGATGATTTCAGTTCCCCCATTGAAGCGCGAAGCATCCACGCTGAACTGGGCGCTGCGGGTTTCCAGCAGGCGGCGGTTTGTGAAAACGGTGGCGTCTTTATTACCACAGTCCCACCACTCGGTCACCGCACCGGGCGCAAACTTCAAGCCCTTCTGCTTCATGTTTTCGAGTGCGTTGGTAAGCTGGTATTCGCCTTTTTCCTTGATATCGTTATCGATCAGGTATTCAAGCTCTTTGCGCAGGTTGGCTCCGTCGCGGAAATAGTAGATGCCGATAATGGCGAGGTCTGAAACGAATTCGGCGGGTTTCTCCACGAAGTCGGTAATCACTCCATCGTTGTCGATTTTCACCACACCGAACATGCGCGGGTCTTCCACCTTATGTACCCAGATGATGCCATCGCGCGACTTATCGAGCTCGAAATCAGCCATGAACAGGGTATCGGCAAAAGCAACAATCACTTCACCATCCAGGCTGTCTTCAGCGCAAAGCACTGCGTGGGCGGTTCCCAGGGGTTCGTCCTGGTAGCAGATGCGGCCTTTGGCGCCGATTTGTTCCGCAACCTGGAGCAATTGCTTTTCAGCTTCTTCGCCGAATTCGCCAATAACGAACACTACTTCGTCGATGCGGTCGCGGCAAACACGCGCAATGTCTTCTATCAGCCAATGTACGATTGGTTTACCTGCCACCGGCAAGAGTGGCTTCGGAGTAGTAAGGGTATGGGGCCTCATCCGTTTCCCCATGCCAGCCATGGGGACAATCACCTTCATCATTTCGTTCAGATTGAATTTGCCGCAAATAACGCCATTTTGAGCTTAAGTTCTTGTAAACAGCCCATCAGACTCCGGTGGAACCGTAACCGCCTTCGCCTCTTTCCGTGCTTTCAAGTTCCACAACGGGTTCCCAAACCACCGATTCGTGTCGGGCTACCACCATTTGAGCGATTCTTTCGCCAGGCTGTACAGGAAATGGAACATCGCCGTGGTGGATGAGCAAAACCTTGATCTCGCCGCGGTAATCGCTGTCGATCGTGCCGGGACTGTTCAATACGGTGATGCCATGTTTGAAGGCGAGTCCGCTCCTGGGTCGCACCTGCGCTTCATAGCCTACCGGAATAGCCACAAACAATCCGGTCGGAATCAGCATCCTTTGCCCGGGTTCAAGGGCGATGGTTTCGCTGATGTTCGCACGCAAGTCCATACCCGCTGCATGCAGTGTTTCGTAAGCCGGCAGCGCGAAGGCAGAACGGTTGATGATGTTTATTCGGAGCTTTTCCATAGCCATTGCTTTTTTTCTGAAAGGAATGCAATACCGCCATAAACCAGGACAATACAGCTTCCAACCAACCAATACATGATGCCGTCTGTGCTTGTAAGTCCGGTTGAGCTGAATGCCAACCAGGCCAAACCAGCCAGTACCAAAGCCATCAAGCCGTTGCCGTAGTGGTACGGAACCGGATACCAGGACCGGCCCATGTACCAGGATGCTATTACCATGGCCGCATACACGATCAGGGTAATCCAGGCGGAGGCAACAAAGCTGAAATACGGTATGAAGAGCATATTCAGCACCAGCGTGGCCAATGCGCCGCCAATCGCCACCCTTGCGCCCAGCTTGGTTTGTCCGCTGAGTTTGTACCAGATGCTGAGGTTATAGTAAACACCCAGGAAAAGGTTGGCAAGGAGCAAGATCGGCACCACGCCCATGCCGCGTGCATCAGAAAAATACTCGGCGCGCCTGAGCAGCAGCGGTGCGATGAAATCGGCAAAGCACAGGGTGGCCAATCCCATTCCCGCTACAACCCAGATGAAGATGCGCATTACATGGGCATAGAGTTGCGGTGCATTCTTTTCGTTGCTGCGGGAAAAGAAGAAAGGTTCGGCAGCAAAGCGAAAGGCTTGCACGAAAATGCTCAATACCATGGCCATCTTGTAAAAGGCACTGTACAAACCGGCTTCGTAATCGGCCACCTGGCCATCGAGCAGCTGTTTCAACAGGATGCGGTCGAGGGTTTCATTCACCATACCAGCCAATCCGACCCAAATGAGCGGCGCGGAATACCGGAACATTTCGCGGAACAGCATCTTGTTCCAGCCGCTTATTGCCATACGCAGTTCGGGAAGCAATAGCAAGAGCACCGCAAAACTGGCGATGAAGTTGGAAAGGAAGATATACAAGACCAGCGACTCCGGCTTCACCCAAGCTGCATCCACCCAGCCCTTTTCCGCCATTTCGGGCAAAACCAACAGGCAAAACAGGTTGATGGCCACGTTGAGTAAAATGCCGCTGAGGCGGATAAACGCAAAGCGAAGTGCCTTTTCTCTGAAGCGCAACCAGGCAAAAGGAAGCGCGGCCAGAGCGTCTGCAGCCAGAATTCCGGCGAACAGGCTGATATACTCCGGATGCGCAGGATATCCTGCCCAGGCAGCCAGTGATCCGGAAAAGAGAAAGGCGATGAGGGAAAAGCCCAGACTGGAAAACACCAATGCGCGGAAACCGGTGGCAAAAACCTGCTCCGGCCTGGGTTCGCGGCGGGCAAAATTGAAGAAGGCTGTTTCCATTCCGTAGGTGTATAACACACCGAGAAAGGCCGCATAACTGAACATGACGCTCACCACCCCGTAATCGGACACACCGGCCAGCCGCGCGGTATACAGCGGAACCAGCAGGAAATTGATAAAGCGCCCAACCATGGAGCTCAATCCGTACACCGCCGTCTGCGATGCCAATGCGCGTATGCTGCCCGCCATACCGAACAAAAGTAGGCAAGCCGGAAAGCAAAAGGCCGCCGATGTTTTCCACCGACGGCCTTTGTATTGCCTTGTAAAAAGGGTCTTGAGCGGCTATTACTTCACCACTACCTGACGGAAATGGTGCTCAGCATCGCCTTCGAGCGCGAGCAGATAGTTACCGGCTGCGAAACGCGCTGTATGCAAGGTGAAGCTGCCATTCTCATGTTTGCCGGAATACACCAGGCGGCCATTGAAATCGTAGAGGCTCACACGGATTTGCGCAGACTGGAACGCGGCTGCATCGATGTTCAATACGTCGTCGGCCGGAACCGGACCCACTTTGATATCGCGCCATGCCGGAGCAGTAACAGCAGTCGGGAAAGCCGGACCACCACCGCAAGGAGTTTTTGGCGAAGCGATATGGCTCATGGCGGTGAAATCGATATGGCAAGCCCAGTCGGGGTTGTCGATAAAAGGATTGCGGTTATTCTGGATGCTCGCGGCGAATTCGTGGCGTGCAATTTCGAAATCCGAAGGCGGGAACTGCTCGTTCCAGCGCTTCAACAAAATCTGGCTCTGGCGGTTGATGGCCTGATCGAGGGGCGAAGGAATGGAGAAAACAGCACCCGGACGGTTGTAGGCCACACACATGTAAAACATGGCACGGGCCACAAATCCTTTGATATCGTCGCGGGGTTCGTAGGCGGCGTTGCCGGTGCTGTCGAGACCGAATTTGCCGTCGCGGAACTGCACGACAATGGTCTTCAACACATTCATCGGGAAGTTGGAACGCACAGCGTTGACGCTATCCTGGTGCACGGGAACAAGCACATGCAAGTCGCTGTAGTTGGCAGAATCCTGGTTGGTAATACCCATCCAGCTGTAGGGATAGATATGTTCGCGGCTCATACGGGTTACGGGCGTCCAGGCCAGGGGCGGATTGAATACCTGGGTGAAACCGCTGTACTGGCAGCGCAGCACCTTGCGTTCATTGGTGGTGTCGAAGCTGTAGAAAGGCTCACCGAATGTGCTCGTATAATTGGAATAAAACACCTGGAAATGCGGACGGGTGCGGTTGTAGAGATCGCGCAACAGGGTTGAGGAAGTTACATTGATACCGTTGTAATAGGTGCCGGTATTCTTACCCGGTGTAAGCTGGGAAGCAATGGCGGCGGTATCGTTGTAGTTCTCGAATCCTGCACCGCCTTTCAGACCGAAAATCGCCACGTGATAAGTACGGTTGGCGATGATGCGGTCGAAGTTTACAGTTCCGGGAGCACCCACAAAGGCTACGCGTGAATTCCCAATCCACATACCGCGCTCGTAAGTCTGACCATCAACAGGTTTATTGTTCACTGCAGCATTTTCACGGATGAGCACCAGGAAGCGGTCTGCATTGCTGTTACCGGCTGTGAAGCTCATGCGGAGGCGGTAGGGAAGCACTTGTGTAAAGCTCAGGTTGCCTGCGCGTCCGGTAGGTTCAGATGCCAGATTGCCTTTTACGCCCTGGAAGCGGATCAGGAAAGGACGCACAGCGCTGTCATTGGTGAACAACTGCAAGGTGGCTCGGTAGGTACCGTTGCCGCCTTTGGGATTAAAGTCGACATACAAATGGCCAGTATCTTGCGCGTTAACGCTTTGCGGACCAAAAGCGCTGAAAGAAGTGCTGTCGATACCTGTAACACGAAGTTGCTGGATATCGAGCTTGTTCACCTTACCACGGTTACGCACGATGAGCTGGAACCTGGCTGTATCACCCATGAACAATTCCTGGTTGTTGAGCAGCACCTGGTTGCGATACAGCACTTGCAGTTCTGCGGCATCGCCTGCGCCTGCTTCTTCTACGGCTACATCGTCGAGGGCGATATTGAAACCGGATGCTTTGGTGCTGAAAATCCAACGCACGTAACGGCTGTTGGCACTGGCGGTGAAGCTGTCGCGGCGCACAGAGGAAATGTTCGTTCCACTGGTATAGCTGAAACGTGTTGTCCAGTTCACGCTGTCAACGCTTTCCTGCACATCGAAAGCACCCTGAAACGTACCGGTGCCGGTAGAGCGGATATACCAGCTCACTTTGCCGGGTTTGGCTGCAAAGCGCACACCGACGTTTTCGCCGGTGCCGTCGAGCCTGCAGCTGTTAGGGCCGGTGAAATAGTTGGCACTTGAAGTGTAGGTTTCAGCACCGACGACAACCGCCAGGTTTTTCCACCAACCTTGCGGTGGTGTCATGCTGGTGAACGTCCAGGATGCGGGCAAGGTTGCCTGCGCCATGGCCTGCAGCGCAAACAGCAAAGTGGCTGCGCTCAGGAGGATGCTTTTGTATCGATTCATGTTGTTTTTGTTTTAAAATCCAAAGCGCAAACCCAGCGTCCAGCGCGTGCCCGGCCCTACATACACTTCCACGTTTTTAGGGTTGAGTGTGGCGGCCGGCGAGCCTTGGTTGCGGTGCTGGGCATCGCTGATATAAATGGTATTGAGGATATTGAAGACGTTTCCGAACAAACCGAGGCTGTACTCACCAAATCGGCGGGTATAACCGTATGCCAGGTTGAACGTCGCGTAATCGGGTATGCGCCAGGCTTCGCGGTCTTTGAACGGACCCACGAGGGCTGAAGGATCGAAGTCGGCGAACTGCTTACCGAACCAGATCACAGAAGGCGTGATGTATGCACCTTTTACCGGTTCGAAGCGCAGCATGGAGCTGAACTGCTGTTGGGCTGCATCGCCTACATGTACGCCTTTGGCACTGAAATCAACAATGGCAACGACGTTTCCGTTGTCGTCGCGCACTTCCGCACGGGCGCCTGAATTCCAGATCCAATCGGCCAGGGTAGCGGCCACTTCCCACGAAAACCAACTTACCGGTTTATAGGCGAAAGACCATTCAATGCCGCGGTGCAGGGCCTGGATGCCGTTGATGTTGTAACTGAAGATGTTTCCATCCTGGTCTACATAAGACGGTAGGTTGTCGACCGGCTTGTTCAGCCATTGCGTGTAGTACACATTGATATCGGTCGAGAAATACCGGCTGCGATAGGTGTAACCGCCTTCGATGGCATTGACTGTTTCGTTCTTGATATCGCGGGCGATGCGGTTCCGGTTATCGAATACGTTGTTGAAGCGCTGCGGCCTTTCGAGCCTGCCTACATTGGCGAAAACGCGGTGGCGGCGGCCCAGGCTGCGGCCATATCCGCCTTTCAGGGTATAACCGGTAAAGCCGGTCCAGCCGGTGTATTCCGGGCCGCCGTTTACAGGACGGAAGTAATCTGCGCGCTGATAAAGCGAACGCGTCACGCTGGCATTGAAGAAGGCGCTGAACTTGCTGCCTGTATATTCCCATTCGGCGAAAGTGCCGCCCCAGCGCACATAGCCTTCGTTGTAATAAGCGAACTTATCGCCTTTGCGATACAACCGGCTCGGTGCGAAGGGGAAAGTGTCGCGGCCATCCGGGCGATAGTAATCCCCACCCAGCAGATCATATACTTCGCGGTAATGGATGCCTTTATACGTGCGGAAATCCACACCGCCGGAGATCGTCATGTTCTTGGGAAGACGATATTGAAAGGTACTCAACAAACCGAACCAGTTGTGGTTGTTCACCGCGCGGGAAATGATTGCACGCGATTTGCTTTCTGTTGGATGATACACAGGGTCAACA
>CANHTS010000113.1 GCA_947463435.1 Flavobacteriales bacterium
CCCCGGTGGAGGATGTTTCGCGCGGTGCCCAGGTGGCCTTCCGTTTCCGGAAAAGGGATCCCAAGGCGTTTCAAGACGAATTGACCAAACGGCAGATTACGGTGCGTTATGTGCCGGAGAACGAAGTGAACTGCCTGCGCGTCTCCACGCATATCTACAATTCGCACGACGATATCGGGCAGTTCATGGAAGCGGTGAAGTTCTGGTTGCATGCCTGATGCCGAAGACATCGCGCGCCGTTGGGAAGCCGGTGAACAGCGATTCAGTTTCACCACTTCCGGCAGCACAGGTTCGCCCAAGACCATCCACCACCGCCGGGCATTGCTTGCCTGGAGCGCATCGCAAACGGGCCGGGCGATCGCAGTCAAGCCGACAGACCATCAATTGATCTGCCTGCCTCTCGATAAAACAGCGGGTTTCATGCAAGTAATCCGCAGCCTGGTTTGGAAGATTCCGATGACGGTGCATACGCCTTCGGTTGATCCGATCAGCGCTTTACCGGCAGATCATTCTTTCAGCATCGTATCGCTCACACCGGCCCAGCTGTATGCTGCTATGCGCTCAAGCGGCGGTGTAGAGCGCCTGCGACGTTTTCGCGTGATCTTGCTCGGCGGCGACAGCGTGCAACCGGATTTGGAAAAAGCGTGCCTGGAGGCGGGAGTTTCCTTCATTCACACCTACGGCATGACGGAAACAGCCTCGCACATTGCGTTGCGCCCGGCCGGAGCTGCAGGTTTTCGTTTGTTGGAAGGGGTGGAAGCGGGCATCGACCCGGAAGACGGGCACTTGTATATCGATTTACAGGACTTTCCCGACCTGGGCCGGCTGCATACCCGTGACGCTGCGGAATGGCTTCCGGATGGCAGCTTGCGCATTATTGGGCGGCTGGACCATGTGATCAACAGCGGGGGTGTAAAGATTGCACCTGAACCGGTGGAAGCAGCCTTGCAGACTTCCGGGCTCTTGCAAGGCAGGGCTTTTGCGCTGCTGGGTGTGCCGGATGCACAACTCGGTCAACGCTGCGCGCTGCTTGTACAGGGTGCTGCTTTTGAGCCGGAGTGGTCGCGCCTGAAGGAAATCTGTGAATCGGTGCAGCGCTACAGTTCACCCAAGGCGCTGTATTTCACGGCTGAATGGCCGCTCAGCGATAATGGCAAACTGATGCGCAGAGAGCTTCTCGCAATTTTGCAAGGCGGGGAGGCAATACATTTCCCCTCATGCAGTTAATTTGCATAAAGTTAACACCTATGCGCCAAACCATCCTAACCGCAGCCATTGCCCTACTGGCCCTGGGCGCCTGCAATTCGAACCAGACGAGTTTCTCTGATAAGGAGAAAGACTCGATGAACGAACTCGATGCCAAGGTAAAAGATTCCTTGTTTGATGCCCTGCAGAAGCAGACGCCTCAGGCCGATGTTGCACCCGCTCAGGGAGATATCAAGGAAGTATACCCAACACCAATAATTGATCCAGTTCAGAACGAACAGAAGCCGCATCACGATCCGCATCAGGGGCCGATCAAGCCTCCTGCTGAGACCGGCAAAAAATGAAGCTTGCCGTAGTTGGCGCCACCGGCCTGGTGGGTTCTGCCATGCTAAGGGTGCTGGAAACGCGCGGTTTTTCATTTGACACGCTGATTCCGGTAGCCTCTGCTGCTTCGGCAGGACGTGAAGTGGAGGCTGCAGGCCGCAGCTGGAAAGTGTGCACGGCAGAAGCCGCGCTGGAAATGCAGCCCGATCTGGCGCTGTTTTCAGCGGGCGGCGACGTGAGCCGTATCTGGGCACCGCTTTTCCGCGATGTGGGTACGCGGGTTATCGACAATTCATCTGCCTGGCGCATGGAGCCGGGTATTCCCCTCATCGTGCCCGAAGTGAACGGTGCAGTATTGCAGGAAAGCGATTTCATCGTTGCTAATCCGAATTGCAGCACCATACAAATGGTGGTTGCACTCGCCCCGCTGCACCGCGCGTTCGGTTTGAAGCGCGTGGTTGTCAGCACCTATCAGTCGGTTACCGGTACCGGTTACAAGGCGGTGGATCAACTGCGGGCGGAGACGCATAACCGCATGCATCCTTCAGAGCCTGTGCCGGTGCAGCCGGTGTATGCGCACCCGATCGACCTCAATATCATTCCGCAGATCGATGTGTTCATGGACAATGGTTACACGAAGGAAGAGATGAAAATGATCCTCGAGACGCGCAAGATTATGTCGTTTCCCGATCTGGCCATTACCGCCACGGCGGTTCGTTTGCCGGTGATGGGCGGCCACAGCGAAAGCGTGAATGCTGAATTTTCCCGCAGTTTTACACTCGATGAGGTGCGGCATATTTTGTCGTCGGCTGAAGGCGTGGTGCTACAAGATGATCCTGCTGCCGGTGTTTATCCGATGCCCTTGATGGCAGAAGGCAAAGACGAAGTTTTTGTTGGCCGTCTGCGGATCGATGCTTCGCAGCCGAATACCTTGAACTGTTGGGTGGTAGCGGATAACCTGCGCAAGGGTGCAGCTACGAATGCCGTGCAGATTGCCGAATTGATGCGGCAAAAAGGCTGGCTTCCTTACTGAAGGGTCAAACCTGCGGGCATTCCGTTTGTTCATCTTAGGAATATACCGTCCATGAATCCAGAAGAGCAACATTCAGGCGAAGCCATTTACCAGGGCGATGCCTCATTTGCGCCGTATGCGCTGAGCGTGAGCAGTCCGCCGATTGCTGCGATCGACAAGCGGCAGCTGTCTGCAGTCGCCGTGGAAGCGATGACCTATCAGGCGCAGCAGCAGATGGATTTATTGCGCAAGCAGGCTGAACTGATCATGGAGCAGGTGCGGGCTATCGAGCGCAGGCTGGAAGTAAGCCGTCGGATTTATGAGGCCGGTTTGCCTTTTGAGCCTGTGATTGGCAACGTGTATTATTTTTATGAGCGCAAGAAAGGCGGGCATACCATCAGTATGGTTGCGCCGAAAGAATGGGGCCGTTCAATGCCTTTTGCCCAATGCGAAGCCAAGGTGCGCCTCCTCGCCGACAAGACCTGGGAGCTGTTGCCGCTGGAGGATTGAGTGGGTTGCTGATACCCTGCAGGTTGCGTTGAGGCTCGAGAACTCCTGGTTTATCTGAAAGTAAAGAGTCGCGACTGCACTTCGCTGCCATTACTTACTTATAAATATCTTTTCTGTGGCCTAATTGAATGATATCTATTAGGAGAACCTGATCGAAAATTTCGTAAATGATCCTGTAATCAGCCACGCGAATTCGATATGCCTCTCGTCCCTTTAGTTTTATATATCCGACTGGTCTGGGGTTGTCGGCCAGACTTTGAATGGCATCTTTTAACAAGGAATAATAAGGCTCATTGACCTTTTCAAGGGCCTTCATTGCTGGCCTTCGTAAGGTAACCCGATAGGCCATTTACTTCTTTTCTTTGCGTTTGGATTCAATCCATTCGAAGGCTTCTTCCATGGATACAGAAGGTTCATTTGCGGCAATCGCTTCATCATACAATTTGATGTCTTCTAGTTCTTCCAAGTCCTCTAAGAGTTGGTAATATTCTTGAATCGGAATTACCACAGAGAGCTTTTCTCCGTTTTCGTCTGTAATGAATGTAGGATGCAAGGTTGCCATTTCTTATTGCTGATTTTCGGGTGTTTTACCGTGTTCAGTCGATTTGCCGTCGGTATTCGGACATGCCCAAAACCATCAGGAACCTTCGATAAACATGAAATACGAATTTAACGAATTCAAGTGTTTAAGCGGTTTCAGAAAAGTCAGCTTTTTGTATCAGCGTATTTTTTCTGTTTGCGCGTTCTGGTCTTACACTGCGCCGCGAGAGGGATAGAAGCGGAAAGCCCGGAGCCACCGAAGCATGAGGTGGTGAGGACTTGGAGCGGATAGCCCGGCCCGGCTGCAGGGAAAGGGCTCGCCAAATAAAACAACGGTACGTAGAAATTGGGAGGTCGACCACGAGGGTCGACGTTTCAGGGTCGACGCAGGCTTTCCAAGGCTTTGCGGACATTGCCGTAGCGGAGCAGGGTTTCGCGGGCTTCGGTTTCGGGCATGTCTGCGATTTCCATGAGGATGCGGGTTCCGCGTTCGATGAGCTTGTTGTTGCTGAGCTGCATGTCGACCATTTTGTTGCCGAGCACGCGGCCACCTTTCACCATGCAGGCGGTGCTGATCATGTTGAGGACGATTTTGGTGGCGGTGCCGGCTTTCATGCGGGTTGAGCCGTGGATAAACTCTTCGCCGGTATCGACTTCAACGGGGAATTCGGCGATGTCGGAAATGGGCACATGGAGCCGGCAACAGATGCTTCCGGTTTGGATATGGCGTTCGCGGCAACTTTTTAATGCTCCGTGTACGTAGGGAGTGGTGCCGCTGGCGCTGATGCCGATCACAAAGTCTTTTGGGGTGCAACCGGCGGCCAGCAGGTCGCGCACGCCTTGTTGGGTATCGTCTTCGGCAAATTCCACTGCGCGGCGGATGGCGGTATCTCCTCCGGCGATGATGCCGTTCACAAGGTCGTGCGGAACGCCGTATGTGGGCGGGCATTCGCTGGCGTCGAGGATGCCGAGGCGGCCGCTGGTGCCGGCGCCGAGGTAGAAGAGTCGTCCGCCTTTTTCGAGGCAGTTGCTGGCTGCTTTGGCGAGGCGCGTGATGGCGGGTAAGGCATGGCCAACGGCATCGGCCAGTTGGCGGTCGCAGGCGTGGATGCCGGCGATGATGTCTTCGATGGGCAGGTTTTCGAGTGCCGGGTTGTGCTTATCCATGAGCAACCGGTTTTCCATGACGTTGGTCCAGATAATCGAGCCAGCTTTGGTAGAGGGCATCGGGCATCACGCGTGGTACTTTGTTTTGGGAGCCCAGTTTGCCGCGCTGTTCCATCCAGTCGATGAAGGTATTGGAAGGAACGAGGTTCACCACGATGCCTTTGAGGGCATGGCGCCGTTCGATGGCGTAGTCGTCGTTGAGTTCGCAGAGCAGTTCGTCGAGCCGCCGGCTGAGGGCTTCGGTTTCGACTTCCGGGTCGTCGCAGGCTATATGCCATTGGTGGGCGAAGAAGCCTTGGTAGGGAATGCCTTTGACGGTGAATTCAGGCAATGGCGCGTCGAACTCTTCGCTGAGCCTGGCGATGGCCTGGTTCATGTTATCGACGGAAAGGTGTTCGCCGCAAATGCTGAGGAAGTGCTTGGTGCGTCCGGTGATTTTGATTTCGCACTGCTCGAGGTCGGTGAAGCGGATGGTATCGCCGATCAGGTAACGCCAGGCTCCGGAGCAGGTGGTGATGAGGATGGCGTAAGGCGTATCGAGGCTTACATCGGCCAGGGAAACGATTTGGGCCTTGGGCAGCATTTCCCCGTTTTCATTGAAGTTATCGCGGTTAAAGGGAACGAATTCGTAGAATATGCCGTTGCGGAAATTGAGGCGCATACCACCGGAGTCGATGCGGGACTGATAGGCGAGGAAACCTTCGCTGGCGAGGTAGGTTTCAAAATACATGATGGGCTTGCCCATGAGGCGGTCGAGCCCTTTGCGGTAAGGTTCAAGGGCCACGCCTCCGTGCACGTAGACCGACAGGTTGGGCCAGATATCGTGGATGGAGTTGAGGTGATGCTGTTTGATGATCATTTCAAACAGCATCTTGATCCAGGCCGGCACACCGGCGATCATCACAATATCCCATTTGGGCGCTTCATTGACGATGAGTGACAGTTTCTCATGCCAGTCGCGCTGTTTCTTGATTTCGTTACCGGGTTTGGAAAAGCGCTGGAACCAGACAGGGATATGGGAGGTTGTGATGCCGCTGAGATCGCCTGACCACACGGTGCCGTTGAAGTTGAGGTCGGTGCTGCCGCCGATCATCAGGTGCTGTTTGGCGAGATAATCTTTAGGCAGATCCGTTTTGAGGATCGACATCACCTGGCGGGCGCTGGTACGGTTGATTGATTTGATCATGTCGCGGGTGACAGGGATGTATTTGGAAGCCGCTTCGGTAGTTCCGGAGCTCATGGCGAAGAACTTCACCTGACCGGGCCAGGTTACATCTTTTTCCCCATTGTAGGCGCGCTGCCACCACGGATACATGGCCGAGTAGTCGCCGGCAGGAACGCGGGCTGCAAAGGCTGCGTAGACATCACCTGCCAACAGGATTTCTTCAAAGCCATGGGCTTGGCCGAAGGCAGTTTTGCGTGCGTTATAGAGGAGTTTTTTGAGTTGGCTCTCCTGAAAGCGCAGTGCTTTCCTGCGATTGAAGCCCACCAGGTCGCGCAACTCACGCCCCTGTGCAAGCAGTTGTGATAGCAGGTTAATGGCCATGTTTGTGCAAATCTAACTGAAAATTAACACAGGGCCGGGGATTGGCCTCTGCGTCTTACTTTCGCGCTTGTGGAACAGGAAACCCGGGAACGCTGGAATCAGGTAGTGGCCAGGCTGGAAAAGCAGTTCGGACAGAAGCCCGATCTGAATGCTATCCTGTTTCTGATTGGCATTCGGGAGCTGGGCGCTCTGCCTGAGAAGAACTTCAGCAAAGAAGAAAAAGTGAATCTGATGCATATTGCAGTGTGCAAGCTGTTGAGCTACAGTGGATTCTATACACTTCAAGGGGTGGATCAGGATGGTTGGCCCTTATGGGAGAAAGCCATCCCCTTGCCCAATATTGGCATCTTTGAGCAGGAAACCATGCTGCGACAGCATGTGGTGGAGTATTTTGAACGCGAAAACCTACTGGATTAATCCTTCAGTCTATGACAAAAAAATATATGCAATTGCTGCGTTTCAGCCTCGTTGGGATGCTTGCCATCGGGCTGCTGCTGCCTGCCTGCACAGGCAAGAAGAAGTATGGTACAGGTGAGCCTGACCCTGCAGTGGTGAAGCCATCCGGCCCTTTGCCGGTTTGGCCCGACACAAATGCACTCAAAGGTCTTACCCGAGTAAAAATTGAAACAACGTTGGGGAGTATGGTAGTGGCGCTTTACAACCAGACACCGAAGCACAAGGAGAATTTTATCCGCCTGGCGAAAAACAATTTTTACAACGACCTGCTGTTTCACCGTGTCATTTCCGGATTTATGATTCAGGGAGGCGATCCGGACTCGAAGAATGCCGCGCCGGATAAATCTCTGGGCCAGGGAGGTCCGAAAGATTCGAAAGGAGAGTTTATCCGCGTGCCGGCTGAAATTGTAGATACGCTCTACCACCTGCGCGGGGCCTTGGCTGCTGCGCGGCAAGGCGACGAAGTTAATCCGGATAAGCTCAGTTCGGGCAGTCAGTTTTATATCGTTTCAGGTCGTCCGATCGACCGTCCGCAGTTAGAAGAGTTCAGGAGGAATATCAGCACCACGCGTTTCCTGAACGATTCGGCCAACGATTCGTATCAGGTTCGCTTCCAGATGTACAAGCAATCCGGCGATCAGGCAGCGTTTGCGCGCATGATGGCTGAAATCGAGCCGCAGGTGCGCAAGTTCCGCCAGGAGCGCAAGCTCGATTATCCGGAATGGGTACAGCGCTTGTACGAACAGCAGGGCGGTTCGCCCATGCTTGACGGCGACTACACCGTATTCGGGCAGTTGGTTGAAGGCTTCGAAACGCTTGACAGGATTTCGGCGGTGGAAAAAAGCAAGAACGATCGTCCGGCGAGCGATGTGAAGATCATCCGCTGCACGGTATTGCCCTGATCGGTCAAGTTTTTACGAACAGCAAGGCGGTGCGCCGATGCTCGACGTAGATTACACCGTTTTCGGTCAGTTGGTTGAAGGCTTCGAAACGCTGGAAAGGATTTTGGCGGTGGAAAAGGTAAAAACGATCGTCCGGCGAGCGATGTGAAGATCATCCGCTGCACGGTATTGCCCTGATCGGTCAAGCTTTCCGATCTCTTTGCGGAAGAGTCGATTGCTGCGGGAATGTTACAACCCGAATCATACGTTTGAAACCTTATCCAAGCTCGGAATCAGAAGTGAGCCGGAGGTGAACGAAAGTTCTTGGTTTTCCGTTGGAGAGCTGTTGTCTTTTGTTGGGGGGGCTATTCTGCCGGCTGTTGGGACGGGTGATTGGCTGTGCAACGAAAATTAGATGCGGGATATAGGATGAGGTGGAATGGGGGTGTAGGTGGAGGCGAGGGGTGGGCTGGGAAAGTACGTGGAGGTAGTAAAGTAATAATTAAACGTTTATAAGCGTGTAATTTCAGGCCAGATTAGGCATAAGCCGACTATTGGCC
>CANHTS010000114.1 GCA_947463435.1 Flavobacteriales bacterium
AAAGCGAACGCGTCACGCTGGCATTGAAGAAGGCGCTGAACTTGCTGCCTGTATATTCCCATTCGGCGAAAGTGCCGCCCCAGCGCACATAGCCTTCGTTGTAATAAGCGAACTTATCGCCTTTGCGATACAACCGGCTCGGCGCGAAGGGGAAAGTGTCGCGGCCATCCGGGCGGTAGTAATCCCCACCCAGCAGATCATACACTTCGCGGTAATGGATACCTTTATACGTGCGGAAATCCACACCGCCCGAGATCGTCATGTTCTTGGGAAGACGATATTGAAAGGTACTCAACAAACCGAACCAGTTGTGGTTGTTCACCGCGCGGGAAATGATTGCACGCGATTTGCTTTCTGTTGGATGATACACAGGGTCAACAGCAGAAACGAATGCAGATCCATAGCGGTTCTGATAGTACGCGTCCTGAAAATTGTAAAGTCCGTTAACGAATGGAACCTGCGCAACACCGCGGCTGCTGGTTCCTCCACCACGACCGTATGAAGCATAGGCAGTGCTGGAAATCAGCAAACGCTTCTTCTTATAGGTATGCTTCAGGTAGAACTGCGGCTTGTGGAACATGTTCTCCCGCTCGTTCAAGCCTTCTCTGACGGCAAAGGTTGTATCCCCGGGACCGTTCACGGTGGCGCGGTTCAGGTAACCGTAGTGCTGGTTGTAGCGGATGCCCTGGTTGCGGGCGGTATTGGCGATCACCGAATCCACTCCCAGTCTTTGAGCGAATTCGGTATCGTACACACTCAGTCGGGCGCGGAAGCTACGCTGTCCGTGCGATTGCGGTGCGCCGATGGCCGTGAGGGAGATATTATGGTGGGCACCGAAGTCTTTTTCCGTTTTAAAGAAATAGCTGTACATGCGGTCGTACAGACCGTTCACGTAGCCATTGCTTTCGCGGTAGGTTCCGGCGAGGGTAAAGCCCCAGTCGCCGGGCAATCTGCCGCTGTTATAAGAGAATGAGCTTCTGCGGTAGCGGCTGTCTCCCGTTTCGAGGGTTACCCTTCCACCGGCTTCGCTGCTGATGCCTTTGGTGATTACGTTCATGGTTCCACCAACCGAGGGATTGGCGATACGCGAAGAACCGAGACCGCGCTGCACCTGCGTGAGTTCCGTAACATCAGCCAGGCCGAACCAATTGCTCCAATACACCTGCCCGTTTTCCATGTCGTTCACCGGAATACCGTCGATCATCACGGCGATGTTACGCTGGTTGAAGCCGCGGATGGTGATGCGCGCGTCGCCGGCGCCACCGCCTTGCTGGGTGGCGTAGACACCGGGCGTGTAGTTGAGCACCATGGGCATATCCTGGCTGCCGATCATTTCGTTCAGCTTCCGGGAATTCAGGTTTGAAAACGCGATGGGCGTTTTGCGGCGGTCGGCGATATTGGCCACGATCCGCACGGCATCGAGGTCGCGGCTGCTGGGTTCAAGAACGATATCCAGCCGGAACTGCGGACTTACCGGCGTGGTTACCACAACGGAGTCCTTTTTATAGCTCTGACCGGCTTCAACAAAAAGCACGTGTCGGCCGGCCGGCAGGGTAAGTTGGAAACTGCCGTTGCGGTCGGTTTTAATTTCAGCCCCTTGGCTGGTGCGGATGCTGGCTGCAGCAATCGGATTTCCCGAAAAGGCATCGCTCACGCTGCCGCGCAAGAGATCCTGGCTTTTGAGCGGAGCACCCGCCAGCAAGAGCAGGGCCGAAAGCAGAAAGACGGGTTTCATGCAGTGCTTAGTCGATGCTCACGCGGGAGGAAGCGCGGCGTCCATCTTTCAATTGAATCTGAAGGATATAAGCACCTTTGCTCAGTCCTGTGGTTTCGATCGTCCACTGTCCGTTTGCGCGGAGGCGGATCACAGGATGCATATGACGGCCGGAAAGGTCGAACAGGCTGATAATGCCATCAGACTCCGCCATCACTGTCAGGTTGCCATTGCTCGAGGGATTGGGGAAAACAGCCCATTCCACAGCAGGAAGAGACGCGCTTGAAGCTGCGAACTTATTGCAATCGCAAATGTGCGAACCGAGTGAATCGAAGGTATTGGCACCGAACACGAGGTATTGTGCCTTGGCATTGAAATGCGTTGGGTTGGTGCGCACACCGCCGGTAACGTTCGACTTGCGGATCAATGTCTTGTTAGCACTCAGCCACAAACCGATACCCATGTTGTAAGGGAATGAATCGGTCCATGCGTTGGATGGGCGTTCGCCAATTTTACCGAAGATATCCACCGGCACCCAGGCATTGCCGGAGCGCTTGTCGAGACTTACCGCATCATCGCCGTTGAAGCTCATGGAAAAGTTGCGGTTGTAGTCTGCACTCAAGAAGAGGTTGGCTTTTGCCTGCAGGGCAGCGGCAGCGGGCGTATCCACACCGGTACCGTTCGGATTGCGGCGGTCGAGAATACAAACCAACACTCCATTGGGCTGCAGCGTTCCGCTGAGCGTATCGCTGTAATTGTTCTGCCAGGTACTGGTTCCGTTCTGCCAACGGGTTAGGCGATACTGGGTCAAATCTACCGGCTGGTTGCCCGGATTGTAGATTTCAATCGCCTTGTTGTTGCCTGTACCTTCCACGTATTCGCTGATGAAAAGTTCATTGCACTGAGCGGAAAGGGCGCCGGCAGTGGAGAAAGCAGCCACGGCCAACAACAGGTTTTTGTAAAGCATACGCATGGGAGTGTTTTTTGTGCTGCAAAAATCGGTAATTCAAGCGAAGCAACTTTATCATTCAGTAAACAGATTGCACACATTGCGATAATTCTGCGGTGATATGGGTGGTTTCAGCCACAAAATCTCAGATTAGGCGGAAGCGTCCACTAAGCCTCAAAACTGCCCAAACCCTCTTTAAGCAAACTCCTGATTATCATAACTTTGAATTTCCAGTTTAGACATTCAAGCGCGCCAAGGTGGACGCTTCTGCATAATCTGACGGATGATTTCAGCCTTTACCCGCAAATCCGACTACCAGACAACGCGCCTTGGCATTTTTGGTTGAAATTTGCCGCATGATGCTGCGACGATTTGCACCGGTCATTCTTCTCCTGCTGCTGTTTGTTTCTGCCTGCGCCGAAAAGCTGATCTATGTCGGTGGTGGCCATACGCGGATTGAACAAGGCCTTCCTGCCGACAGCGCCGCTGAACGGCTTATTCAGCCTTACCGGACTAAGATCGAAAAGGAAATGAGCGAAGTACTGGCCTTTAACGACAGCCTCATGAAGCCGGGTCGCCCGGAAGGCCGGCTCGGTAATTTGCTAGCAGACGTGGTATACCAGCGCGCATTTCGTTTCATGCTCGACAGCTTCGGTTTCCCTCTTCATGCCTGCCTGCTCAACAACGGCGGTATCCGCGCTCCCCTCCCCGCCGGAAATGTGACCCTTGGGCAAGTTTTCAGCATCATGCCCTTTGAGAATGAAATCGTTGTGCTGAAACTAAAAGGCGAACAGGTTTCAAAAATGCTCGATTACATCGCTTCGCGAAAGGGCGAACCGGTGAGCAAAATGCATCTACTCCTAAATAAAGAAGGCGGCTGGATTGAAGCCAGCTTGGGTGGAAAACCCTTCGATAGCCGCAGGAGTTATTTTATCGCTACCAGCGATTACCTGGCCAATGGCGGCGACAAGATGGATTTCTTCCGCAACCCGGAAGCCGTTTTCCCGCTCCGGCTCAAGATCCGGGAAGTGTTTGCAGACTGCTTGCGCAGCCTCGGGGCAGCCGGACAAAAAATACCACAACCGCAAATGGGAAGGATTGATTATGCTCAATAGAAGAGAATTTCTTAAGCGCAGCAGCGCCGCAGGTGCCATTCTGCTGCTGCCGGGCTGGATACAGGAACTGGGTGCCTCGAAATTGACGCCCCTGATCATCCTGCATACCAACGATATCCACAGCCACATCGATCCATTCCCCGACAACGACCCCAAGTTCGCCGGGCAGGGCGGTCTGAGCAAGATCGCGCAACTGGTCAATGACCTCCGCAAGCAACATCCCAATGTGTTGCTGCTCGATAGTGGCGATGTGTTTCAGGGAACACCTTACTTCAACCGCTTCGCCGGCAAACCCGAGTTTGAATTGATGACGCAGATGGGTTACGCGGCCAGCACACCCGGCAACCATGATTTCGACAATGGCGCCGAAGGGCTGGCCAATATGCTGCCCTACGCCGGCTTTCCTTTCCTCAACGCCAATTACAATTTCAGCGGCTCTCCCCTCGCCGGGAAAATTGAGCCTTATAAAATTCAGGATGTCAATGGCATCAAAGTCGGACTTTTCGGTATCGGCATCGAACTCAACGGCCTTGTTTCACCCAAACATTACGGCAGCATCGTGTATTCCGATCCTTATGCCAGTGCCAACAATACCGCACGGTTGCTGAAGAAAGAGCTGCGCTGCGACATCGTGGTCTGCCTGAGCCACCTCGGCTACAGTTACGCCGAAGCCAAGCCCGACGACAAGAAGCTCGCCGCAGCTAGCGAAAACATCGACCTGATCCTGGGCGGGCATACGCATACCTTCCTGGAAGCGCCGCAGGTGTTAACCAACCGAATCGGCAAAAACGTTACGGTACACCAGGCCGGATGGGGCGGGTTGCGCCTCGGCAAGGTGGAATTCGGTTTGCGCTGATTTTCTTTGCGGCATGGATGCACAGGAACTGGCCGGCAAACTGCAACAAGGCGATCAGCGCGCCTTAGCCAGGGCCATTTCGCTGGCTGAAAACGATCATCCAACCGGGCTGGAAATTTTACAGCTCCTGCGTTACCGCGACGATGTTCCGGTAGTCGGCATAACAGGCCCTCCGGGTGCCGGCAAGAGCAGCCTCGTCAACGCACTCGCCGAACGTTGGCTGGATGCAGGTTTGCGCGTTGCCGTGATCGCGGTCGACCCTACATCGCCCTTCAATTTTGGCAGTTTGTTGGGCGACCGTTTGCGCATGGCCGGCCTGTATCTGCATCCCAACCTGTTCATCCGCAGCATGGCTTCGCGCGGTAGCCTGGGCGGACTCTCGCCGCGGATACTCGAGGTATGCGATTTGATCAAAAACGCCGGTTACGACCGCATCGTCATCGAAACCGTGGGCGTAGGCCAGAGTGAAGTTGAAATTGCCGGAGTGGCTGATACAACCGTGGTGGTGATGGTGCCCGAAGCCGGCGATGAAGTACAGACCATGAAAAGCGGTGTCATGGAAATAGCCGATGTGTTCGTGGTGAACAAGGCCGACCGCGATGGGGCAGAATCTTTTGCGCGCTTGCTGCGTCAGCTTTCCATCCAACGCCATACCGCCGCCTGGGAAATTCCGGTTTTGCTTACCCGCGGCGATACCGGCGATGGTGTGGATGCGCTGGGCGAAGCCATCATCCGGCACCACGGCAACCTTCCTGCAAGAAGGAAAGAACTCCTGTTCGAAAAAGCCTTGCACCTGTTGCGCGAACAATGGCTGCGCCGCTTTCCGCATACCGCGCTGCGCGCCGAACTCGAAACCGAAGCCGCCAAGCCCGACTTCAATCTGTACCGTTTTGTGGCAAACCTTGCCCAACGCGGATAGGCCGGCACTTCCAACAAAAACCGCTGCGGCTTGTTCTACCTGACATGATCGCCATTTTATCCGGTTCTTCACGCAAAAACAGCAACACCCTCCGCGCGGCCAAAGGCGTACGCCGCAGTTTATTAGAGCTTGGTGTACCTGAAAACGATATCCACCTGGTTGATTTCGAAGATTACGATGTTCCTTTCTACAACGGCGATAACCTCGACCGCAACAACCTGAATCCATTCCAACAAAAAGTACTCGATGCCATGAGCCATGCTTCGCTCATCTTCGTGCTTTCACCGGAGTATAACTGGTTTCCGAGTGCCGAAATCATCAACCTCATTAACCGATTCGGCGACAAGCAGTTCCTCGATTGCTGGGACGGAAAGGTGTTTTGCACCTGCGGGATTTCATCCGGTCGCGGCGGGCGTATTCCTGCAGTGCAACTGAGCTATGTAATCAACAAGCTCATCAACGTGATGAACCTGCAAAGCGTGGTGAGTGCCAAAATATTCGAAAGCCAGTTTACCCCCAAGGCGCTGGATGCCGATGGCAACAGCCTGGGCAATGAGGAATACGACCGCGGTCTGTTGCAGTTCGTGCGTTACAACCTCGATATCTCGCGCCGGCTGAACCTGAAAGACTAACCCGGGCGCATTTTAAACCAGTATTTTTCCGAGCACACCCAGCTTCATTTCTGTCTCCAGCCATTCAGCAGCCGGATCGGAATCGGCCGTGATGCCGGTACCTGCGTATTGCAGGATGCCATTGCGGTACAAACGGCCGCAGCGCAGGTTTACCCAGAGCGAAATTTCATCGGGCGTCCATCGGCCAAAGTAACCGGCATAATAGCTGCGAGCGGTGCGTTCGCGCTGTAAGAGTTGCAAGGCAGCCACACGCGGATAGCCCCCGACGGCAGGCGTTGGATGCAGGCTGCGCGCCAGTTCCCACAATTGCTCATACGCACAGCGGAAACCATAACGGGTTCGGATATGCCGCAGGCTGCCCTGGGCAATTTCTTCCGCCGGGCCGCGCTCAAATGCGATACCCCGCGCCTGGAAGACTTCTTCAATAAAGCGACCGATATAGGCTTGCTCCTCCTGCTCTTTGGCAGAGAATGCCGCGCCGTCGCTGCGCCGTGTTCCGGCCAGAGCAACAGTGTAACCTTCTCCGTCTTTCCAGTGCAGAAGCGGTTCCGGACTGGCACCGAGCCATAAGCCGCTGCGGGGTGCATCGATCAGGCAAACGGCTGCATCCGGATAAGCCTGGCATGCAGCAGGATACCATACTTCAGGTCGCGGTGGCAAGGCGCGGAAAAGGCTGCGCGCAGTGACAACCTTTTCCAACATGCCGCTGCGGATGGCTTCACGGGCTTCTTCCACCCAGGCCATATACGATGCTCGGTTGTAATAGTCACTTTCCAGATAATCCTGATTGGCCTCGGGAATATTGTAGCGGCCCGGTGCAGCCTGGGCTTCGGTTTTTTCGCCGTTGATCCACACACCCGGCATGTCGCGGTCGAAGGGCATAAACAGAAAACCCGCTTCGCGTGGTGCTGTATGCAAAACGGCGGTCTGACCGCTCAAGCAAACCGATTCTTCCCCCGGAAACCGAAACCAGACCTTGCCGATCATCGCTTCGCTTCCAATGGTCTAACCGCCATGGTGATGCGGCCCACGCAGACCAAACGCGCCTTTTCGTCGGTGATGCGCACTTCCCAAACCTGCGTCGTGCCGCCGATGTGCAAGGGCGTTGCTTTGGCCGTAACAGTTTGGCCTTTCAGCGCCGGACGGATATGGTTGCCGTTGATATCCAGCCCAAAGCACACATAGCGCTTACGGTCTACTGCCAGGTTGGCGGCCGCACTGCCGATGGTTTCAATCAAAGCCATGCTGGCACCGCCATTGAGCATGCCCAGCGGCTGGATGGTGGCCTCGTTCACAGGCATGGTGGCCGTCAACCAATGGTCGCCGATTTCGGTAAACACAATGCCGAGTGCAGTGTTGAGCGTGCCTTCGCAATGCTTGTTGAGCGCAGCTACACTTATATTCGCGGGGTCAAAAAAGACGTCTTTCACTTTGCTGCAAAATAGCCCGCCCGCGGTCAGAAAAACAATTTACCTCATCCGACACGGAGAAACCGATTACAACCGCCTTGGCATCGTGCAGGGCGCCGGCGTCGATACTGCGCTCAACGATACCGGCCGGGAGCAGGCAGCTGCCTTTTTCAGGCACTATCACAAGGTGCCTTTCGATAAGGTGTACATCAGTTCGCTGCGTCGCACGCGCGAAACAGTGGCCGGATTCACGGAGCAGGGCCTGCCCACCGAGGTAATCCCCGAGTTGAATGAAATCAACTGGGGTATATTGGAAGGGGAAAAACCTTCGCCCGAAATCAGTGCCCTTTTTCTGGAAACAGTGAGGCGCTGGCAGGAAGGCGATCTGGATTTTGCGGTTGAAAAAGGTGAAACACCCCGTCAATTACAGACCCGGCAGGCTGTTGGATTGGAAAAAATCCTATCCCGCAAGGAAGAAAAAACCATCCTCATTTGCATGCACGGCCGTGCGATGCGCAGCTTCTTGTGCCTGCTCACGCAAAGGCCCCTTGAGCGGATGGACGATTTCGGACATTCCAACGTATGCCTTTACATCCTGC
>CANHTS010000115.1 GCA_947463435.1 Flavobacteriales bacterium
CCAATGGCATGGCCCTGTTCAGCGGCGCGATTTCTTGTTGCATATACACCGGCGAAATATTCCGCACCCTGAAACTGGGGAAGGAAAACCAACGCCAATACCGGCATTGGAACGATACACTGAAGGCACAACCGCTTTTCATTCAACGGAAAAAACTCACTGCACCCTGATGGGCGCTGATTGCCGGCCGGATTGACAACAGCGCCAGCATGTTAACCAAATACCGTTTTTATCATCTGTCAATCATAATTAATTCCGCAATGACGCCATCATAACATTCTATGAAGAGGAACACCTCATTCCCATGCGCATCGGGTTTGCACTTGCATGGGTGCTGCAATCCTGTGCCGTGAGCCATAACCTTTATATGCACGATGCCATTCCTTTTCAAAAGGGTGAAGGTGTTTCCTATCTGGGGGTGGGAACCGGGTTTGCGCCGCGGCTGGATTCGGTCTCCACGGCCGGCAATGTATATTACACAAACAAGCTCAACATCATGCCCAACTTGTGCGCAGGCGCCCAGGGCCATCTGAAGAACAACCTGAGCGGACGGCTCAGTATAAATTTCCCATTTATCCTCGGAGGGATAGGATGCAGGGGTGGATTACAATATGCTTTCCTGCCGGCCGCTTCGAAGTTCAATGTTGCCCTGGGCGGCGATGCCGGTTTTGTGCTTTCGCGCGGCTCTATCCGGATTTTCGGCAGTATGAACGCCATGAATCCGGAGGTTGCGGGCATCACGCATGCGGATGTGTTTATGCCCTTTACCATTCAAATGAATGACCATGCGCGCCTGACCATCACGCCACGCCTGTGCAGCCAGGCATTCTGGATCAGAAGGAGTGTAGGAGATACACGGAGCTATTCCTATTCGCCGAATGCCTGGGGTGTAAGCGGCAACATCAGAATCCGGCAAGTAAATATGGAGATGACGATCCTCCAGGTGGACGGTGTGCTGATGCCTGCTGTGGGTGTGAGCCGAAACTGGGTTTTATGAGTGCAGCAAATATTGAAAGCTATGCCATGGTTTTTCGGAGTTCCCTGTTTTCTTCACGCAGGCGTTCCAATTCCATTTCGAGCATGGAGATGTATTTTTCGCGGTAATACAATTGCTTCTCGTCTTCCGAGAGCGTGAACTGCGGCTTGGCCGTCCCGTTGCTCTTGTGCAATACGGTAGATGGATCAAAATCCAGCAGCTCGGTCAGGTTCACATTCAGGATATCGGCAATGCGCTTCATGCGGGTGAGCGTTAAGTCGATTTCACCCCTTTCAAGCCGTCCATAACCAGAAATGCTGAGCGTAAGCTCGCTGGCCATTTGTTCCCTTGAAAGCAGCCGCAATTCCCGCAGCTTCCGGATGTTCCGGATTACCCGCTTTTCAATCCGCATAACTGCGCAACCTCCAAATGCGCAATCCGCTTTCAACCCTGGCACCGGAGGCCGCAAGACCCGGAGCTAAACACTGCTCCTGCATACCGGACCACCCGAGTCCATACGCGTAAATTTGTTGACGTTTTGATGTACACATTTTTAATTGAATGACGTAGAAAACTACCTAAATACAACGATTCAGGTTTTTACAAATCAACACCCAATTTCGTCAATTAATTGTGCCACTAAGTGTTATTTTATTCCATTATACTCCCATTTTGTTACTCCTATGCCATTTGCATTCGAAAAATGATAAATAAAGGCCGAAAGCACATATATTTTCAGGTAAAAAACAACACTTAAACAAACCGCCTTTTAGCGTGATTTTGTGTAAGTGTTTAAATCTCGATAATTTAGATTGGGAGCGCTAAACAAAACGGGGTCAAGAATAGTTATCTACTGGATGAAACAACAACTCGCCGTGGTAACAGGTGCGTCAGGAGGTATCGGACTGGACATTGCCAGACAGCTTGCAGCCAGGGGATATGACCTTTTCCTGGTCGCCCGCAATGCCCAGGATTTGGAAAAAGCTTGCAAAGAATTGTCGGCTGGTCATGGCATCGCCAGCCAATATCTGACGGCGGATTTATCGGAACCACAGGGGCTTGCATCTCTTGAACAAAAGTTGAAAGAAATGGAACCGGCTGTGTTGATCAACAATGCAGGCTTCGGAACAGCAGGGACCTTTTGCGACTCAGACGCAATTACCAATGCTGGTATGATGCAATTGAACATGGTAACGCTGGTGCAATTGTGCCATGCGGTATTGCCTGGCATGCGCAAACGCGGCAAAGGCTATATACTGAACATTTCATCCCTGGCTGCTTTTCAACCCGCTCCGGGCCTGGCATTGTATGGCGCGAGCAAATCGTTCGTACTACCCTTTTCGGAGGCACTGAACCACGAATTGAAGGGCAGCGGCGTCAGCGTTACTGCCTCTTGCCCGGGTCCGGTAGATACAGGTTTCCACCGGCGGGCAGGCACCGAGAATTCGCGCTTAGTGCGCATGGGAGCGCAAAGCAGCGCTGCGGTTGCGAAGGAAGCGCTCCAAGCACTGTTCAAGCGCAAGCCGGTGATCATCCACGGACGCCTCAACCGCCTGTTGGTCTTTAGTACGCGCTTCGTTCCGCGCAGCTGGCTGGCCGTGGTCGCCGCCCGATTCATGCAGGAGTAAGCAGGAAATGCAATCGCTGCTTAAATTGCCGCTTCATTGCATTCATGAAGAGAACACTACCATTCCCCACTTTCCCCCTGATTTTCATTGCCTTGTTTGCCGGGAATACCGCGCTGCACGCCCAGCAGATTGCATCCTTCACGCCGAAAACCATGATCGGAGGCACCGGTGCGCGTTTGCAAATCAATGGCAGCGGATTCGGCAGCAGCAGAAACAATTCCTATGTGGCCTTTGTGCAAGACAATGGCCAGTACAATGCGCCGGCTGTTGCAGAAAGCTACCGCTACCTGAGCTGGACCGATACGCGCATTGAGCTTGAAATGCCCGTCGCCTTCAACGGAAAAATCAAGGTGGTGGTGCTTGGCAAGGAAGGCATTTCTGCTGACACCTTGCACGTGAGTGCCAACCTGGGCTACCGGCAGGTGAACCCGCTCTTATACGACCTGCTTAGCGCACGCGACGGCAACGGCGGCATCACCTGGTATATCCACCGCAGCTATTGGAACCTGCCGGAGGCGCGCAATGCCATTGCCGAAGTGGTGCGTGAATTCCGCTGCAAAACGGGCGTCAATTACCGCATCGCGCCCTTGTTGACCGATACGCCGCTGAACCTGGGTTCCAATATCCACCTCATTGCTCCCGATTCGGCCTTGGGCGTGGTAGGCTTCAACGACCGGCTCTGGACATCCTGCATCCTCGGTTCCGAGACTTTCTTCACGATCCAGACGCAGCTTATCCGCCTCGGTACCCGCGAGAACTGGTATTTCGGAACCGGCACTCCGCCATCGGGCAAAGCCAAATTCCGCTATGTCCTGATGCACGAAATGGGCCATTCGCTCGGCCTGGGCCATGTGGATGAACCCGGGCAGACCATGTTCCCTTCTGTGACACTGCTTCCCTCTTCCAATTGGAGCATGCGCGACAGCATCACCACCGCTGAAAAAACAGCCATCGGACATTATGTGTCGCTCAGCCGAAACTTCACGTTCCGCGCCTGTGGCATTCTGCCGCTCAGCGCTCCGACGAATTGCAAGGATGTATATGCAGATCCTGCCCTTTCCATCCATGCAAACGCGGTGGAAAGCATAAGCATTTATCCCAATCCGGCGCGTGATCAAGTTTCGGTGGAAGGCTTGTCAGCTCCCGCCGCGTATCGCCTGCTCGACCTGAGCGGCCGTGTGCTTGCTGCGGGAACCTTGCACCAACGCGAAGCCATCCCCCTGCCAACAACAGCTCCGGGTTGGTACCTCTTGCATATTGCAGGACAGGTGCCGCAAAAACTCCTGATTGAATAACTCCAACCCGTTCCCAAACAGAACGCCATGAATTTCGAAACCCTGTTCAACCTTGCCGGATTGCTGGCTCTCATCGGCTGGATACCCGCCATGTTCCTTCCCGCAGCGCCTTTTACCCGCAACCTCGTGCACAAAGGCTGGGTACCCGGACTGCTCGCCATCGCTTACATCGTATTGCTCGGCACTTACATGGGCGAGACCGATGGTGGTTTCAGCAGCCTGTCCGAAGTAAAAAAGCTGTTTGCACAAGATGGATTGTTGTTGGCCGGCTGGCTCCATTACCTCGCCTTCGATTTGCTCATCGGAGCCCGCATCGGCCTGGAAGCGCACCACAAAGGCTACAGCAAGATTTGGGTGGTACCGGTACAGGCGATGGTTTTCATGGCCGGACCGGCTGGTTGGCTCGTTTACACCATCGCCGACACCTTCCTTTCCGGTCGATGGAGCCTTAGAAAAAACTGATAACCTGCGTTTTCCGGCATTAGGCAGGGCGGGAACGGGCTGTATCTTTGCCCAATGCGTATCCTGTTTTTAGCTTTGGGATGGGCCCTCAGCAGCCTTCCACTTACAGCACAAACCGGCCCGGAAACCCTGATGCAGGCCATGAAACCGCGCAGTGTCGGTCCGGCAGGCATGAGCGGCCGCGTCACCGCCATCGACGTGGTGCGTTCCCAACCCAATACCATCATCATCGGCACGGCCAGCGGTGGCGCCTGGCGCAGCGACGACGGCGGGATCACCTGGAAACCCATTTTTGACGAACAGCCGGTGGCCAGTATCGGCGCCGTAGCCATCCAACAGAACAACCCCGCTGTGATATGGGCCGGCACAGGCGAAGGCAATCCGCGCAACAGCCACAACAGCGGCGACGGCATTTACAAGAGCATCGACGGCGGAAGGAGCTGGACGAAGATGGGGCTGGAAAATACCCGCACCATCCACCGCATCCTCATCCACCGCGACAATCCGGATATCGTCTATGTCGCAGCGCATGGTGCTGCCTGGGGACCTTCCGAAGAACGCGGTGTATATAAAACCACCAACGGCGGCAAGACCTGGGAACGCGTGCTCTTCACCAACAATACCTCGGGCTGTGCTGAGCTTGTAGCCGACCCATCGAATCCGGATAAGTACTTCGCAGCGATGTGGGATTACCAGCGCAAACCCTGGACATTCCGCAGCGGCGGACCGGGCAGCGGCTTGTACGTGACCCTCGACGGCGGTAAGACCTGGACGCGGCGCACGGACAAAGACGGTCTCCCTGCCGGAACCCTCGGCCGCATCGGCCTGACCGTTTCGCGCAGCAAACCCAATATCGTATATGCCATCGTGGAATCGAAAACCATCGACCTCTACCGCAGCACCGACGGCGGCTACCGCTGGCAGAAACTTTCCAACGATGCCAACCTCGGCAACCGCCCATTCTATTACAACGAAATCCACTGCGACCCAAAAAACGAAAACCGCATTTACAGCCTTTGGAGCCAGGTATCGCGCAGCGAAGACGGCGGGAAAACCTGGCAGGTGCTGGCCGACTGGAACCATGTGCACCCGGATCACCACGCATTGTATATCAATCCCGACAATCCAGATTTTCTGATCAACGGGAACGACGGCGGGCTGAACATCAGCTACGACGGCGGCAACACCTGGCGCTTTGCGGAAAATCTGCCACTCGGACAGTTTTACCACGTGCGCGTCGACAATCAGTTACCGTATAACATTTACGGCGGCCTGCAAGACAACGGCAGCTGGATCGGGCCTGGCTATATCTGGCGCCAGGGTGGCATCCGCAACAGCGACTGGCAGGAAGTGTATTTCGGCGACGGCTTTGATGTAGCTCCGGTTACGGAAGACGGAAAAATCGGCTATGCCATGTCGCAGGGAGGCAACCTCGCCTTGTACGACCTGAACACGGGCAAGACCCACAATATCCGCCCGGTTCATCCCGAAGGCCTCAAACTCCGCTACAACTGGAATGCGGCACTGGCACCCGATCCCTTTGCACGCGATGCCGTGTATTACGGCAGCCAGTTCGTGCATTACAGTCCAGACCGCGGCAAAACCTGGAAAATCATTTCCCCCGACCTTACCACGAACGACACTTCCAAGCAGAAGCAAGCGCTCAGCGGCGGGCTCACCGTCGACGCCACAGATGCCGAAAACCACTGCACCATCCTCGCCATTGCGCCATCGCCGGCAGACCGGCAGGTGATCTGGGTTGGAACCGACGACGGCAACCTGCAGCTCACCCGCGACGGCGGCAAGACCTGGACCAACCTCATCGCCCGCCTGCCCGGTGCTCCGCAACGCGCCTGGATTCCGTTTATCCAGCCCGGAAAAGCCGCAGGCACCGCCTGGGTTGTGATCAACAATTACCGCCAGAACGACTGGGAACCTTATTTGTACATGACCACCGATTTCGGTCAGACCTGGAAGCGCATGGCCGACGGCAAGAAAGTGCGCGGCCACTGCCTCAGCGTATTGCAGGATCCGGAAGAGGAAAAACTCGTATTCCTGGGCACCGAACAGGGCCTTTGGGTGAGTTTCGACGGCGGCAATGCCTGGACGCGCTGGAAGAATAATTTCCCGGCTGTTCCGGTGAGCGATCTGCAGCTGCAGACCCGCGAAAACGACCTTGTGATTGGCACTTTCGGCCGCTCTGTTTGGGTGATCGATCAGATACTTCCGCTCCGCGAATACGCCCGCAAGGGAACCGGAATGTTCGCCGGCAATATCAGCCTGCTGCCTGTTGCCGATGCCGTATTGGCTGCTTACAACCGCCCTGCCGGCCTGCGCTTTCCGGCCGATGCTTTCTACGAAGGCGACAACAAGCCCTATGGTGCAGCTTTGCAGTATTGGGTGAAGAAAACGGATGCCAAGGCAGATAAGATTTCCATCACCGGTGAGGTGTACGATGAAAGCGGAAGCAAAATCCGCACGCACCGCTTCAAGCACGACTCGACCGGATTCTATAAGATTCATTGGCGTTTGATGGGTGACGGTTTCCGTTTCCCCTCCCATTACACACCCGAAGACAACGCCGATTTGCCCGAAGGCATGGCTGTTCCGCCGGGCCGTTACAAGCTCGTATTGCGCAATGGCAGCTTGGCCGATTCTGCCTGGATAACAGTGAAAGCCGATCCACGCAAGACCTGGGACGCTTCTGCACACAAAACCCTGGTCGAAGCTGTAGAGAAGTTCAAGCCCACTGTCAACCGCGCGTACGAAGCCTTCGAAGCGCTCAAAAAGGCTGAAAAGACCATCGTCGCCGTGAAAGAATCTTTCTGGCTGGCACCCGACAGCGTGCGGAAGGAACTGGACAAGAAGACGAAAGTGATGCAGGACAGCCTGTCTAACCTGAAGCTGTTGTTCATGTTGCCCCGCGATTTCCGGGCTTACGAAGACGCAACCCTGCGCCTGAACCATTACCTCTGGGAAGCGTTTAGTTTGACCATGCAGAGTGAGAACGCACCCGGTGAGAACGCGATGAATGCCATCCGCACCGCCGAAAGAGAAACCGAAAAAGTATGCAGCCGCATCAACCGATTCTTTGAAACGGAATGGGCGGCTTACCAGCGCGAAACCGAAGCCCGCCGCAGCAACCTCTTCCCCCCCGCCCGTAAATTCTGAGCAGCGTGAAGAAGTTAGGCGGAATCAGCATAGCCATCTTGCTCCTGCTGGTGGCCATCGCCCTGCGTATTTGGGTGTTTAAAGGGGAAGCGACGGAGGCTGGCAAAGGCGGACCGGCGGGCAACAAAGCACCGGCACCCGTGCAGGCAGAGACCGCGCAGGCCGGCGGATTGGAAGGCGATGCTTCGGTTACAGGCAGCTTGCTGGCCGAAGAACAGGTTGACCTGCGCCCTGAAACCGGCGGCCGCATCGTATGGCTGCAGATGCCGGAAGGCAGCATGGTGCAGAAAGGGCAGTTGCTGGCGCGGCTCAACGACGCCGACCTCAAAGCACAGCTGCAAAAGATTGAAGCCCAGATACAACTTGCCCAACAACGCGAACAACGCCTGGCCGCCCTCAAACCACTTGGTGGTGCCAGTGCCGACGAATACGAAAACGCACAGCAGACGTTCAAAAGTCTGGAAGCCGACCGCGAAAGCGTGCAGGCCCGGCTGGCGTTGTGCGAAATACGCGCGCCCTTTGCAGGCAAACTCGGCCTCCGCCGGGTGAGTGAAGGCAGCTTTGTCAGCAGCCAGGACATCCTCGGCACCCTTACGAAAACCGACGGCATGAAAGTAGAATTCTCCGTTCCTGCCCGGTACGCCGCAAC
>CANHTS010000116.1 GCA_947463435.1 Flavobacteriales bacterium
ACCACGCGATTCATGTTCGTGCATGTCGGTCACTTTCCCGATTTTCTCCAATGCGATAGCAGAATCGTAAATCAGTTCTGCACTCATCACCACCTTTTCTAGTGAATCGAGCAGCAGGATGATCAGGATTTCAGATGCTATGAACTGGCCAAGACTGATTTGCTCACCCACCAGCAGGAAGCTGCCGATAAAAAGCAGGGCGGCCACGAGCAGCGTTTTTAGCCCGACCGCCAGCATCAGCTGTGTAAAAAGCACGCGGAAATGGCTGCGCCGGCCAACAAGATAGTTGTACACATTGGTATCGGTGCGCTGGATATGGTAATTCCGCTTGAGCTGCAGGTTAAACACATTGCGGTTCGATGCAATTTCTTCCAGCCAGTTAGCGGTTTCAAACTTGAAATCGCTTTCATACCGCGAAGAGTTGATACCGCGTTGCCAGGTGGCGCGCAGGATAAAAACCACCACAATGACCAGCACCACACCAATGGCCACGAACAAAGGATGGTACAAGGCCAGCAACAGCACCCCGAAGAATATCTGGAGTACCGAAGCCGTGAAATCCAACAATAGCTTGGTAAAGCTCTTCTGGAGGGTAATCACATCGAAGAACTTGGTGCTGAGTTCCTTCAGGTTGTTGTACTTCTTTTCATGGTAGGCCGACGCCACGAGATTCTTGCCAAAAAGAAAGGCGGTATTGACGAACAGCCTTCTTTGCACATTTTCAACAATCGAGAGCTGGGCCAGTCGGGTAACGCCTGCCAACCCCACGCCAAGTGTTACCACGAGGGCCAGGATAAACCAGCTGGATGAAAGCCTGCCGCCAAGTACCAGTCCCACCAAGGCCTGAATGCCCAATGGCAGGGACAGGTTGATGATACCGGACACTACGGCATACGCGTACAGGTAATACACATTGCGCTTCTCGCTCCGCACGAGCATGAAGATGCGCTGCAAGGGTTTATATTGGATATGGGTTTCAGCCATGAACTTTCGTTTCTTGGGTGGGTATCAGCGACATGAGGAAGTTCTCAAGTGGGGAACAGCCAGCCGCAAGTTCAGTGAAATGGGGCAAATGCCGAAGGAAAAACTGCTGCTGCATCGCTGCATCGATAAACGTAGCCGACCAGGCCATGGGATACGCGTAATCTGGCGCATATTCCCGTAAGCACGCTTCAACATGGGCGGCAAAGCGCTCATATCCTTCAAAGAGTCCTTGTTTCCATTCGCTGCCGGTGGCGTAGTTGAGATGTGTTTTTACGCCTTCACTCAGCACCAAGGCAAACAAATCGCGCGCAAACTCCTCATCAGGCATCGATGGCAAGGGGCCGGAAAGCAAACGGATGATGCGCTGCAGCTTCATGCGCGGGTTGTCGAGATTGGCGGTTTCCAGTTTCGCATGGTACAGCAACCAACCCCAATACAGATTCATCATATACATCAGCAACTGATGCTTGTTGCCAAAGTAGCGGTAAACGGTCGCCTCGGTGCAACCGGCTTCGATAGACAGCTTCTTCAGGGTAAAGGTTTCTATTCCGCCTGCAGCCATCAGCCGCGCTCCACAGCGCAGCAAGGCCTGGCCTGTTTCGCTCCGCTGCGGGTCTTTGATGTACAAAGCCGCATCGGGTTCAAGGCGCAAATGACGAAAGAGATACTCCATGCTTTAGATAGCAATACTATCAGAACACAAAAGTAAGTGTTTCGTTTTGGCTCAAGGAAAGTAACGTGCAGTATGACTGGAATCTGGCGCTCGGCCACCGGAGGATTATTTCCCTCTTCCCTGAATCATGATGAGCACGGTATAGAGAAGGATTTTGATATCGAGCCCCAAGGACATATTCTCGAGGTACAACATGTCGTACTTGAGCCTTTCAACCATCTGGTCTACGTTCTCCGCATAGCCATACTTTACCTGACCCCAACTGGTGATGCCCGGTTTCACGCGGTGCAGGCGGCGGTAATATGGAGCGCGGCGCTCGATCTGATCGATGAAGAACTGCCTTTCAGGGCGCGGACCGACCACGCTCATATCACCCTGTAAAACATTCAAAAACTGGGGAAGCTCATCCAACCGGGTCTTGCGCAGGAAGCGGCCGCTGCGCGTGATGCGCGGATCGTCTTCGGCCGACAGCTGCGGACCTGCCTTCTCAGCATCCGGGCGCATGGTCCTGAATTTGATGATGCGGAATGGACGGCCCTTGTAACCAATGCGCTCCTGTCGGTAAAATACCGGGCCTGCACTGTCGAAACGAATCCACAATGCAATGGCCAGCAAAACAGGTGTGCCGATAAGAATCGCGAACAAGGAAAAGAGGATATCGAACAGCCTTTTGGCGGATTTCTGCCATTCGGGCATGACTTCGAAATCGACTTCCAGCAAAATGGCACCGAGGATATTGTTCATCTTCACCAGTCCGACTACCATACTGAAGGCATCGGGCAAGATTTTCAGCCGCACAAATTCGTTCTGCAATTGATTCACCAGCTCGGGAACACGGGCGTGCTCATGTTCTTCCACCGCAATCAACACTTCTTCAATTCCATGTTCGTGGATTACGGCCTGCAGCTTATCCAAACTCCCCAAACACGGCAAACGCTGATCGAGCAAGCTGCTTCCTGCACTGCTGTCGATATACCCGATGAACTTAAAGCCTTCGGAACGGGGCGCGGCTTCCAGCTCTTCAAAAATGCGCAAAGCGGAAGGCCCGCTGCCAATGAGCAAAGTTGGGAACCCGATTTTCCGCCGCTGTACTTTCCGGATACTGGCTCCGGCAATGAGCATGCGGCCGGTGAAGGTGAGACCGACATGCAAGGACCACAACACCAGGAAAGAGCGGTAATAATCGCGGTAGTCTGAAACCGAATCGTCGAGGATGAAAACAAAGAACAACACCAAAACGCCCAGGGTGCCGGTGTAGAGCGTTTGCCAGAATTCACGGAAGCGCGAACGGCGATCAATGTCTTTGTAGTAACCGGTGAAGGCGTAGAAACCAAGCCAACAGAACGGCAGGAAGATCAGCGCAAGGATCAGGTTGCTGTCGTTGCCGACCGCAATGGAATACCCGTGCTTGGAGGCTTCGATGAACTCCTTCCTGAACAGGAACAGCAACCACCAGGCCAGGAGGGCGGCGGCATAATCAGAAAAGAGATGCTTGAAAACCTGTAGCCGGCGGTTCACTCGAGGTAACTGAGTTTAAGGTTGTCGAGCGATGCGCGCGGTGCATCGAGGAATCCGCTCTGCTTGATGATGCCGAAATAGATTTCGATGGGCGTATTGGCAGGAAGCGTTGCCAGTTCGGCTGCGTAATTCAGGTAGGCCTTGCGCCAGCGGCCGTTGGTGGAAGGCAAGACAACCAATGGCACCTGTTCGTAGAGGGAATTGACAAACTTGAACATCCCCGCCTGTATGGGCACATTGCTGCGGTAATCGAGTTCGAGATAGGTATCGCGCCCGCCATTGGGCAAGGTTGTGAAGGTGTTGAACGATTTCACTTCCATCAGTTTGAAGGAATCGCTGGCACCGAGATCGAAGTGCAGGGTGCGGGTTGAATTGACACCAATGGGATAATTCCATTCTGCATTCCCTTCCATGATATACACGGTATCGCGTGCACTTCGGGACGTGAACACCAGCGAATTGCTGTTGTCTTCAAAGTCTTCCATCCATGCAAAGCGCACATTGTCGCGGTAGCTGGTGCGCGGACTGATGCGCTGCAATTCACCGGGCACCAGGGTGATGGATGAATCGAATGAACGCAGCACCCGCACATAGCGGTGGGCAATGGATTGCAGGTTTTCGCGTGTACCGGGCAAAATGCTCACCTTCACCTTTCCACTGGCCATGATCGGAACGGTGGCAGGCAGCTCATAAATGCCAATAAACCGGTTGTCTACATATACATGGGCATCGGGCAAATCGAAACTGGCCAGGCCCTGGGAGGCATAAACGGTCGAGAACGAAAAGCTGTCGATGAACAGAAAAGACGGCACTTCCTCGTCCGGATTGATCAGTTCACAGGCCGGAAAAGACAGGGAGGCTGTGGCCAGCAATGCCAGCGTTATACGGCGGAATACCCTTCGCATCGGGTGCGAAGTTACTCAAACACGAAGTTACGCGAGAGTTGATGTTTTACCTGTTGAATGAGCGCCGACACATTGTACAGTTCTTCCAGCCCGGTTTCAGGCTTGCGGTCGAGCAGGATATTGTCGACAAAATGGCGCAAATCGGCTTTGCCGGCATCGAACCAGGGAACGGCTTTCTCCACTTCCGACAATTGATTAACGGGCGGAGCGGGCACATCGTCCATATCGAAACTCATTTGCGGCGTTTCAGCCACCTTGCATTCAGACCAACTGCCCTGGTCGAGGTGCAGCTTGTAGTAGCGATCGCGGCTGAACACGCGCATCAGGCAGCCGGTTTCAGACGGAATACGGCCGAAATTCATCTGGAAAACCGCGCCGTTGTGAAACTCTGCGTGTACATTGATCAGGTCGGGCTGGTTGCCAAACATGAATACCGGCTTGGCTTTGAGCGCTTTTACATCAGACTTGATCAGCCGCAGGGCCAGATCGATTTCGTTGCAGGTGGTGAAATGCAGCCAGCGGGCGAAATTGCCTACTGCCAGTGAGGGCGTGAATTTCTCCAGCTTCACCAGCTGCACCTGTTGCATTTGCGGTTCTGCGGCCTTGAAAACGGGTTTGGATGCCGATGCACCTGAAACCTGGAAAACGACTCTCGCTTCCTGGTTCAATTCTTTCAGGGCGTGCAATTCGGTAAGGTCTGAAAGCAGGAAGCCATCGAGCATCACATGCTTGCCGCGTTTCAGCAGGGTATTGAAAAGGCCGGCCGGCAGCGGACCGGTAAAACGGTCAACGATCACTGCGTCGACGCGCTGCATCAGGTCTTCGAGGTACAAGAGGTTGCCGGCCGGGTCGAGATTGCCCGGGTCATCCGGATCCAGATACCCTGCCAGCGACACCGCTGCAAGCGATTGAAACTGCTGTTCGTAATGCTCAATTCGCCTTTTTGAAGCGAACACACCGGTTTTTATCATGCTCCGTTTTTCTTTGCGCTTGTACAAAAGTGAAACGGCAATGGCCCTTGGACGCTGCCGGAATTATCAACCCATGTTCAAAAACAGCCACCCGGAAGACAGCGCGATCTATCAGGCCCGACGCCGCGAACTGGTCGAAGAATTGCAGCAAAAAGGCATACAGGACCCCTTGGTACTGGCTGCGCTGCGACAGGTTCCGCGGCATTTGTTCTTCGCGCCCGAATTCAGGCAGTTTGCCTACCGCGACGAGGCATTTCCCATCCTGAGCGGCCAGACCATTTCACAACCCTATACCGTTGCTTACCAGAGCCAGTTGCTCCTGGCCAAGCCGGGTATGAAAGTATTGGAAATCGGCTCCGGCAGCGGCTATCAGGCGGCGGTGCTGGAGGCCATGCAACTGCAGGTAGTAAGCGTAGAAATCATCCCGGCATTGGTGGCGCTTGCTGCAAAAACGCTCAAATTATTAGACAGCAAGGTAAAAGTGTTGCAGAGCGACGGTTCAGAAGGCTATCTGCCGGAGGCGCCATACGACAGAATCCTGGTCACAGCCGGCGCGCCGGCTGTGCCTTCCACCCTGGTTTCACAGCTGAAGCCCGGCGGCATCCTCGTCATACCTGTCGGCCATGGCCGCAACGACCAGAAGATGGTGCGCGTGTACCGCGAAGCCGATGGCATCCGCCACGAAGTGCTGGGCGATTTCCGCTTTGTGCCGCTGACGGGGAAGCATGGATGGAAAGAGGAGAAGGGCTGAACACCCAAAAAAAAGAATTTGGTCTGATGGGATCGGAAAAGGTATAAAAGCCTGGGAAATCGTGGAAAGCAGCATGTCGCTGAGAGGTTTCCGTTTTTATTGACTTTAGGTCAATCGGGTCAGGCAGAGGAATTTCACCTCTGCCTTCCCACAGAACCGTGCGTGAGACTCTCATCTCACACGGCTCTTCATGTTCTTCGTCGCTGCTAATGTAGTCATGGTTGAACCAATTTCCAATGCTCGAATAGATGGGGTTGTTGCCGGTGTTGCTGCTTGAGCCACCGCACAGAGGCGTATTTATACAGCCCCTTTTCCCATTTTACCCATTTCAAGAGCCGATGATTTAATCCGTTCCATACGTCGCGCATGCCCGCATGCCAGAATTTGTGGAAGTAAGCGACCAGTCCGCGGATGATTGGATTCAGCACCTTGGCCAGACTTTCTAAGCTGCCCCGCTGCTTGTGTATCTCCATCTGCCTGAACTTCTCGCGCATCGCCTGCTTTGCCTTTTGGTTCACAAACGTGCCGGGTAGTGTCATTCTCCTTCCGTTTACTTCGCGGCATACCGGGCGTATGCTAAAACCCAGAAAGTCGTACTTCTTCGGGTAGCGTTTTTCAGCCTTGCCCCGCAGGTTTACGATTTTCGTCTTTTCCGGGTGCAATGCGAGTTTACAGGCTGTCATGCGGGCTGTAATGGCCTTCAGCATGAATATGGCCTGTTTCTCGGTTTTGCAATGCACTACGATGTCGTCTGCATAGCGCTCAAATGGCTTCTCAGGATGGTTGATCGCCATCCATTGGTCGAGCACCACATGAAGGAACAGATTTGCCAGTAAAGGACTGATCACGCCCCCTTGCGGTGTGCCGGTTGAACGCTTGCGCAGCTTCATTTCGTGCATGATGTCGGCTTTCAGCCAACGCGCTACGTACAGATGAACCCAGTTGTCTTTGCAATACTGCCGTAACGCACGCATCATCAGCTCATGGTCGATGGTATCGAAGTAACCTTTGATGTCGAGGTCGATGGCGAAGTCGTGGTTGAAACAGTTGGCCTGACTTCTGGCCACCGCGTCATGTGCGCCTCTGCCCGGGCGATACCCGAAAGATGCATCATGAAACAGCGGCTCTAATTGCTTTTCTAAATGGGTTTTGACTACCTGTTGGGCTATTCTGTCCAAAATGGTGGGAATGCCCAATGGGCGTACTCCCCCGTCTTTCTTCGGAATTTCAACAGACTTGACGGGCATTGGATGGTAGGAGCCGGAACTCAGGCGGTTCCAGAGCTTGTACAGCTGTGCAGGCAGGTTTTTATCCAACTTTGCCCACGTCATGCCGTCAACTCCGGCGCTGCCTTTGTTCTTCCTTACCTTCCAATACGCCTGCCATACCATCACTTTGGTAATTGGTTGCGACTTCGTTTCATAGTAGTTCATCATCCCGTTTTGCGGTTGTAAATGTTCCATGAAACACAAACATGCCAAGCCCTTCGCTCCACAACCATTACAGCTGCTTCATCACTACTACGGATTGGTCTGCCGCCATCGTTGCACCGCAACCACGGTGTTCGTTTCCCCCTGCCTTCCGGCGGGTTTGGCGAAATAACGATGACTTCACTTGTTCCGACGTGCCGCCCGGTATGATGTCTTGCCAACTTAACCCCGGGAGAGACACAGCCAGTCATCCGGCGTCCGCTGTGCTTGTCCAGGATGCAAACGTAACCACCCTGTTTTCTCTCCGTCTTGCCCTTACGAGGCTTCATCATTGGTTCACTTGCGTTCAACTCATCATACCACAACTGCGAGGTTCTTGCACCTCGCTTTTAAACCCATCGCTTATTACTGTGCAGTTTCCGGCACAGCAACATGGGCCGTTTTGAAGGCTCCTCCGGAAAGGCGCCTTCGGGAGGACACCCGACTTCCGTCGGTCTCCCATCAGCACATCAGCATGTCTTTGAGTTGTTTCAATGCTCATTGACTTCAAGTCACACACGTTTTCGGGCTTTGCGTACGGGCGGGTTTCAGAACGCAAAGTTTCAATTTATCGCTAAAGTTTATTAGAAGCACAAAGCCTCAAGTTTTCACGTCAGCCCGCCTGACGCAAAACCCGTGTTAGCAACTGGCCATTTATGCAGTACTTCCACTAATTGGTCCTTGAAATCCTGAATTTTCATTTTGATATACCGGTACAAGTTCGTCAAGTTTAATTCCTTTGTCTTTAACAATATTCAAGATTGGCGTAATCAAGTTACCAACTAAATTGTTGTAAGCAGTACTTATATCGGTAACCGTTGACTTCAGAAAATCACTTATAAAATTAAAATTTGATTCATCGAATTCCGACCAATTCATGTCTGAATTCCATTTCTCTCGGCTGTCTTC
>CANHTS010000117.1 GCA_947463435.1 Flavobacteriales bacterium
AGAGCGGAATGGCGGTGAAGATGAGCAATCCCTGTGCGAGGGAATGAAATGCGAAATAGAGCAATACGAAGATGAGGGCCAGGGCGATGGGAACGGCAATCATCAGGCGTTGGCTTGCCTGTTGCAGGTTTTCGAAGGTACCGCCATAGCGCACGTAATAGCCGGCAGGCATGGGCAGCTTTCCGGCAATTTTGCCGCGCAATTCCTCGACAACGCTTTGCACATCGCGGCCGCGCACGTTGAAGCCAACGATGATGCGCCGCCGTCCTTCCTCCCGCTGGATTTGGTTCGGTCCTTCGCTCACTTCGATATCCGCCAGTTGTTCCAGGGGAATATATCCGCTGCCCGATGGTATGGGCAACAGACGGATTTGCTCAGGGTCGCGGCGCTGCGCGGAGCCGAGGCGCAGCACCAGGCTGAAGCCGCGTTCGCCTTCGTAAACGGTACCGGCTTGTTTGCCGGCATAGGCAGTGCGGATGGCGTCGTTCACCGTTTCAACCCGCACCCCGTATCGGGCCATGGCTTCGCGCTTGTAGCTGATGGCAACCTGCGGCATGCCGGTGGCCTGTTCGGTATATACATCCACCGCGCCGGGAACAGCCGCTGCCAACAGCGCCAGTTTACCGGCCAAAGCAGCCAGGGTATCGAGGTCGTCGCCGAAGATCTTGCAAACCACATCCTGCCGCGCGCCGGTCATGAGTTCGTTGAAGCGCATCTGAACAGGAAACTGAAAGCCTGTGCTGATTCCGGGAATTTCAGCCAGCGCCTTGCCCATGGTATCGGCAAGCTCCGGAAATGTGGAAGCAGAAGTCCACAGTTTCTTGTCTTTCAGAATCACCATGAGGTCGGATGCCTCCATCGGCATCGGGTCAGTCGGCACTTCGCCACTACCGATCTTGGTGACGATTTTCTCCACTTCAGGAAACTTCAGCAGCCGCGCCGCAGCTTGTTGGGTAGCTGCAGTGGTAGCCTGCAGGTTGCTGCCGGTGAGGAGGCGTGTTTCAACGGCAAAGTCACCTTCCTCCAAAGCGGGGATGAACTCACCGCCGAGGCGCGCAGCCAATAACCCCGCTCCCAGCGCCAATACGGCCACGGTTGCGATACTGCGCCGCGGCATGCGCAACACCTGCAGCAGCCGTTGCCGGAAGAAGAGGCTCAAACGATCCGAAAAGCGATCGGCAAAATTGGGTTTGTGTTCTTTCCGCAACAGCAAGGCACTCATCATGGGCACCCAGGTGAGCGACAGCACGAAGGCGCCCAGGAGGGCAAAAGCCACGGTCTGCGCCATGGGTTTGAACATCTTCCCTTCGATGCCGGCCAGTGTGAAGATGGGAAGGTATACGATGAGGATAATGATCTGCCCGAACACCGCGCTGTTCATCATCAGCCCTGCGGTATGGCCCACATGGCGGTTCATGGTTTCGCGATCGGGTTTTCCTCCCCGGGCACCGGGCATCAGGTGCAAGCGGTGCATGCCATGGAGTACGGCTTCGACGATGATGACAGCGCCATCAACGATCAGTCCGAAATCGAGCGCTCCCAGGCTCATCAGGTTGCCGCTCACCCCGAACATGTTCATCAGGATGACGGCGAAGAGCATGGACAGCGGGATTACCGATGCCACCAGCAGGCCGGCGCGGATATTGCCGAGGAAAAGCACGAGGATGAAGACCACGATCAGTGCGCCTTCCATCAGGTTGGTCTTCACCGTATCAATGGCATGGCCAACCATTTTACTGCGGTCGAGGAAGGCCTCAATGATGATGCCTTCGGGCAGGGTAGACTTGATTTCTTCGACGCGTTCGCGCACGGCCGACACCACTTCGTTGCTGTTGGCACCTTTGAGCATCATCACCACGGCACCGGCTACTTCGCCTTGGTCGTTATAGGTCATGGCGCCGTAGCGGGTGGCATGGCCTTTCACGACACGGGCCACATCGCGTACCAGCACAGGCCGGCCCTGGCGTGTGGTAACCGGTATCAGGGCGATGTCGGCACTGTCGCGCAGCAAGGCTTCGGTGCGGATGAAAAACACTTCCGGGCCTTTTTCGATATAGGAGCCTCCGGTATTGCCGTGGTTGGTGGCGAGGGCATCGTAAAGCTCAGCCAGGCTGATGTCCATCGATTGGAGTTGGGCAGGGTCTGCCTGCACATCCCAGGTTTTGAGCCGGCCGCCGAAGCTGCTCACTTCGGCCACGCCGGGCACGGTAAGCAGCTGCCGGCGCACAATCCAGTCCTGCACCGTGCGCAGCTCTTCAGGTCCGTAGTTGCTTTCAAACCCCGGAGCGGGGCGCAAGACGTATTGGTAGATTTCGCCCAAGCCGGTGCTGACGGGGCCGAGCGAAGGCGTTCCGATGCCGGAGGGTATGCGGTCGCGCACTTCCTGCAAGCGTTCGCTTACCTGTTGCCGGGCGGTGAAGATGGGAACATCGTCGTCGAACACAAGGGTGATGAGCGAAAGCCCGAAGCGCGAAAAGCTCCGCATGTGCTTCAGGCCGGGCAGGTTGCCGGTTGCCTGTTCGATGGGAAAGGTGACCAGGCGTTCGATGTCGGCTGCGCCGAAGCTCGGAGCCACGGTAATCACCTGCACCTGGTTGTCGGTGATATCGGGCACGGCGTCGATGGGCAGCCGGCTGGTTTCGTAAATACCCAGGACGGTGAGGCCGAGGGTGAAAAGGGCAATGATGAGTTTGTTGCGGACAGAAAACTCAATGATGCTTTTCAGCATGGTTGGTGTGGATTTAAAATGAATAAAAAGCGCCTTTACCACGGGCGCAGAAAAGAAAACTCAAAAAGCTTAGGCGCGGGTTCGGGGCGGACGCGGCTGCGGGTCCGGATTGCCGTGGCTGCGCAGGTTTTGATCGGCGCAGGCCAAATGCTCCGGCGAACCGATTTTGTGTTCTGCGTCATCCGCCGGATGATCGGCCAGGGCGAGCAGGCTCATCAGTTTACCGGCAGCATCCGGCGAACGGAAGGGCAGGTCATGGTCGGCCGGGTCGCTCTGTTGTTGATCGCTGCCGGGCGTGTAATGCAAGGCAAGGAAGCCTTCGATGCCCAAAGACCAGTTCGCACTGCGGTGTTCCTGATAATGCTGCACCAGCGCAGGCAGGCGCAACAGTTCGCCGAAAGCGGTCGAACCGATCAGGTGTAACAGAAGCAGACATATGGCCAGGCGGCGGCGCATCGGGCACAAAGGTACGGTGCGGTTTGTTGCCTTATTGTGACCGCGGTCATCTACCTTAATGATGTATTGCTACTTGAATATTTTTTCAAAGCACTCAGGTTGTTTACTACAAAGAACAGCAGATGCGTTTTCGCAGGCGAAGGAATCTGCGGCGCGGAAAGAGATGGGGCATTGTATGAGCTGGACGTTGCACACAATCCGCGCTATTCTTTTTGTTATCGGCTATCCCATCGGATTTGATTGAAGGTACAATCCGATAACTTTTGCCGGTGTTCCATGTTGGCCGATACGCAGGGGATAACACAGGATTCAAAGAGGTTTCAGCTCAAGAATACGCGGTTTACGGCTCAAAAACACGCCCAAATGAGCCGAATCCGGCATGTGCGTTAGCCGAAACGAGCACCCCTGGTGGGCGAGGTCCCACCATTGTATCTGGTGGTTCAATGAAAACATCAAGCGGTTTGTCGTGTTTTTTGGCGCGCTGCGTGGGAGCCGGATGCCCTTTGGAAGCAGGCACATGGGTGTTTCTGTGGGGCCGCGCCCCGAGACTGGAGGCGCGCAGGCGAAGCCGGAGCGGTGCGCAGCACGGAACCCGGAAGGCGAGGATCAGGCGCCCCGATTAACCTGAATGGCACCGTAACTTTGCGGGGTATGACGCGCAAGAGCATCCTCATCATTCTAGACGGTTTCGGGATCGGGCGGCACGACCACAGCGATGCGGTCTGGCAGGCCCGGACGCCTTACACCGACAGCCTGAGCGAAAACTATCCGCATACCCGGCTGCTGACGCATGGCGAGTTTGTGGGGCTTCCGGACGGACAGATGGGCAACAGCGAAGTGGGCCATATGAATATCGGCGCCGGGCGTGTGGTTTGGCAGATGCTGGTGCGCATCAACCGCAGTATCCGCGAGGGACAGCTGGCGCAAGATCCGGTTTTGCTGGAGGCGATGCGGCGTGTGAAAGTGCAAGGCAGGGCCTTGCATCTACAAGGTTTATTGGGCGATGGCGGCGTGCATGCCTCCAGCGAACATTTGTTTGCGCTCTGTGAAATTGCGAAGCAAGAGGGGTTGGAAAAAGTGTATATCCATGGTTTCCTCGACGGGCGCGATACCGATCCGAAGAGCGGGGAAGGCTTCGTGAAGGAAGTGCTGGCGCGCACGGTCCATACGCCGGCCAAACTGGTATCGCTCGTGGGGCGCTATTTCGCGATGGACCGCGACAAGCGCTGGGAGCGGGTGAAGAAGGCCTACGACCTGCTGGTTTACGGCAAAGGCGAACCTTGCAGCGACTGGCTGCAGGCCCTGCGCGACAGCTATGCTGCGGGCACGACGGACGAATTCATGGAACCGCTGGTAGCTCCTGGCGGTGAAGGCAGGATCAAGCCGGGCGATGCGGTGGTATTCTTCAATTTCAGGACCGACCGCGGCCGGCAACTGACACAAGTGCTGACGCAAACCGATATGCACGAATACGGCATGCATACGCTGCCGCTGGATTATATCACTTTCACCACCTACGACGCTTCGTACAAGGGCGTGAAGGTGTTGTTTGAAGACCAAAACCTGGCGAATACGCTGGGCGAGGTGATCAGCCGTGCCGGACTGAAGCAGTTGCGGGCGGCTGAAACGGAGAAATACCCGCACGTGACCTTCTTCTTCAGCGGCGGCCGGGAAGCTGAATTCCCCGGTGAAGAGCGGGTGCTGGCGGCTTCGCCGAAGGTGGCGACTTACGATTTGCAGCCCGAGATGAGTGCTCCGGAACTGCGCGACCGGCTGCTGGAGAAGATCCGCTCGGAAGCGGCCGATTTCATGTGCATCAACTTTGCCAATCCGGATATGGTGGGGCATACGGGTGTTTTTGAAGCCATCGTGAAGGCGGTAGAAACGGTGGATGCCTGCACGCACGACCTCGTGACTGCCGGCCTGGAGCACGGCTACGATTTCCTGATCATTGCCGACCATGGCAATGCCGATTTCGCGGTGAACGACGACGGTACACCGAATACGGCACACAGCATGAATCCGGTGCCCTGCTGGCTGGTGAGCAAAGATCTCAGGCCTGTGTTGCACGAAGGGAAACTGGCCGATGTGGCACCTACCATACTGAAAATGATGGGATTGGATCAACCTGCCGAAATGGACGGCAAAGCTTTGTTCTGATGCGCAGGCAAACCTTGATATTGCTTAGCGGCCTGCTGCTGTCGGCAACGGGTTGCGAACGCAAACCATCGGCAAACGGCGCAGGCGATGCGAGCCCCGGTCGCTGGTTCAATGTTCAGGCTTTCCTGACCTCGGAGAAAGCGGCACTGAAAGGCATGAACGCGGCGGTGGAAAAGACGGTTCAATGGGGCGATGCAGTGTTTACAGAGCGCCGGGATACCGTGAACTGGGACCGCGAATTCGCGCTGTGGGAGCGGGTGGACCTGAACCGCGCCGAATGGGCGGATGGCTGGGATACGACGCTGACGCGCACTGCGGATGGCGGTCGTTTCGAGTTGTACGAAGCCCGGGATGAAAAGACGCCTTTGCAGCGTTTTTCTTTGTTTTACAATGGCAAGGGGGAGCTTCTGGTGATGGAGGCGGACTGGGAGACGGACGAGCTCTTCACGCAGCGTCGCTACCGCCTGGCTTACCAACCGGGGCGCGGTTACAGCGTCAAGGGCGCCTACCGGCACAGCTGGGAGAAGGAGCGCGAATTCGAAATCTTCGCTGAAATCCGCAACCCCGCCTTCCTGAACCGGATGAATTAGTAACGGCGGCCCTTGTGGCCGCCCTGTCTTATCTCCGGATTCTCTCTACCCTAAGCGCAAGAATATCCGGAACCGGCGGTCTCTGCGTGTTTTCCCCTTTGCGGTCTCTGCGAGAACCCTTTGGCTCTTTTCACGCAAAGCGCGCAAAGACATTCTTCGATTGGCTTCGTCGTATCAATTTCCCATTCCTGGATTTCAAGGACCCGGCCTTTCCGGGTCCAATATCATAGCTCCACGATTGTTGCGCGAACCCCGACCCGGCCTTCCCGGGTCGTATATCGTGCACACATAAACAAATCGAGAACTCCATCCATGGTGGCCGAAATCCTCTGGCGGCGACACACGATGCCGCCGGCAAATCAGATCGTGGCCACCAGCTCCATGCGCAAAATAATTTGGCGAGATCGCGGCTTATTCCACCATCACCTTCAAGGTTCGCTCCTCTCCATTTTCGCGGATCCTGGTTTTCACAACATACATACCGGGTCGGAGTGCGGAGATATCGTGTTGCGTGTATTTATCGCCTTCCACCTCCAGGCAAGGCCGGCCCTGCATATCGTAGAAAACGGCACGAATATGCCGCGGATTCAAGGGCGGGTTGTGATACGGCATATCAAACCGTATTTGCCCCCGCGCCGGGTTGGGCACAGGAACTACCAGCTCCGGCCGCTCCGGCGGCGGGTTGGGGTAAAGCCGGCCCAGGCTGTCGAGCTTGAAGATGTAAAGTATGCCCGATATGTTATAATGCCAGGCATAACCGTAAAATCCCCCGTCGCTTGATGGTATTACGTAGGATTCATATATTGGATCTTCCGTGTGTGGCAGAAACTCTTCGGGTAGTTTGGGGTGTATAGGGATTTTTATGGAAATTCCCCATAGCCTTTCATAATTAGGGTTCGATTTCATAATAGAACCAGGGTAATTGTGTAGGTTGAATGCTCCGTAGTTCTTTGAATATCTGTATTTGCGCCAAAGCTCCATGTTTTCACTTTTTTTATGAATACTGACAACGTTAAAATTAATGTCATAAATATAGACAAAAGTTTCGCTCCCTAACGTTCTACTTGTTTCAATGATGGCATAAAACTGTGAGTCATTGATCTGATTGAAATCATAACAAGTGTAATTTGTTCGCTCCAAAGTTTCAGGATCCCGGTCCAACGGCAACAAAGGCAAGGAATCAATGTAGTTGAAGTTGCTGTCGTAACGCACGAGTTTGGTCTGAGCACCGTAGGTATCAAAACCATCGGTAGCAAAAGCAAAATACCCTTTTCCATCTGTGCGTTTGGTCAGTCCTGATAAGGAAATAGGATTGTCTTCAATTTTGCGGTAAAACCTTCGGTCTTCGCGGAGGATATTCCCTTGCATATCGGCCACGGCAGACCAATACGCCTGCCTCCGTTGCTGATAATACCAGGTTTTGCCGACAATCAGAATTCTGCCGTTCGCAGAATCAACCAAGAAGTCTTCTATTTTGTCGTTGGTGGCCCCCGGGTAATTATATACATCGCGCTTTGCAGTCCAAACTTGTTCGCCCTTCAAATTGAAAGCCAACATGCGGTAGCCTCCAACTTCCGTTTGCTGCGAACTGACAATATAGAGTTTGTTGCGCGCATCGTATCGGATGTGTTTGTGCGAGAAGTGTTCATACTGCGAATGCCAAAGCAGGCGCAAGTCAGGATCAAAGCGCAACAAAACTGCATCTGTAAGCACCAGCACACCGCCTTCGTAATCTTCAACGATATCAAACGCCCCTCCGTACAGATTTAGCGGTACTATTCTGCTTTGTTGTGCGTTGGAAGTAGCACTTGCCGCCAGACATACCAAGAGCAAGCACGTTTTACTCAATAATGATCTTCCGTACATCACTGTGATTGTTACCGAGGTTAGTAATTTGAATCATGTAGAGACCCGAAGGCAGATCTTCTGTATTGATGGCAATGTTTGTCTGTGAACCATTGAACCGCTTGTACAGCTTTCCTGTCGCATCCATTAACGATATGCTCCAGGACCTGGGCAGGGATTCCACATGCAATACATGGTTAGCCGGATTTGGATATATTTTTATCGTTCCAGGTGCTACATTATTCTTGCCTCCTTTTGCAGACAAGGGTATGGATGCACATGAAAACACAATA
>CANHTS010000118.1 GCA_947463435.1 Flavobacteriales bacterium
CAGCAGGCCTATTCTCGTCTTGAACACGATGGAGAGAATGTTTCACTTAAACGCCTGAAACAGCTGGCAGAAGCGCTGGAAGTGCCGTTGCAGTCATTAATCGGAGATGACGATTTGTATATCCAACAGAACTACAACCAACAAGGCGGCAACGCAAGTTCCGTGCTATACATCCAAGGACTGGCAGACACCGAACGCTTGGCTTACGAAAACCATATCGCCGACTTGCGCCGCCAGATCGCACTGCTGGAGAGCCTGCTGGCCAAGCCGGCAGGCTAACGCACCGTTGCACTTGGTGGCCGCCCTTTTCTTCGCTGAATTTAATACTGAGCAGAAAAGGGCGACCATGAAGGTCGCCGCTTCACCCGTGCGCTGACCACATTTCGTATATGAATGCCGATCACAAGGGTCTCCGCTTCAATACTCCTGAATCAATACCTCGGCCGGAATGCCGAGTTTTTCGTGCAGCTTGCGGATCATGTCGATGCTCAGCTTGCGCTTGCGGTTCAGGATTTCACTGACCCTGCTCTTTAAGCCGATCGCTGCAGCAAGGTCTTTCTGCTTGTAGCCAAGCTGCTCCATCCTGAATTTGATGGCTTCCACCGGATCGGGCATACCTATTGCATACCGCTCGTTTTCGTATTTCTCGATTAGCAAGGCGAGCAACTCCAGCTCCTCGGCGTGAACCGATGTGGCATCGCTGTCGAAGATCGCTTCCAGGCGCTCTAGTGCCCTTGCGTAGTCTGCTTCTGTTTTTTTGATCCTGTGTTCCATGCATTAGGTTGATGTTGCGTCTATGCGTGCTGCATGCGTGCCGATGAATCGTATCCACACCAGTGAAAATTCGTAATTGATTTTCACTACCAGGCGATAATGATTGCCCTTGATATTGAATACCACGCGGTTATTGGCCAAAATACTTGCCGAAGGATAATCCGACTTGATGTCTTGTGGCGTCTTCCATACAGCTACCTCCGCTTCCCGATACCAGGCCTTCAGTTGCTGCTCCACCTCACCATGGATCGTCCAGAATTCCTTGAGCGTCTTTTTAGCGATCACCCGCACAGCACAAAGATACGCAAAGTTCCCAAAAAGGGAACAGCGCCCCCGTGGCCGCCAAGTGAGGGATTATGTGAGGGCCGCCGCTCAGCGATCCCGCAGCGCGGAACTGATCAAATGAAACGACATCACCGAGGCCATGATCGTGAGACCGGGGAGCAAGGCAAGGTAAACCGGGCCGGAGACGATCATGCCGTAATGGTCGCGGACCATGCCGCCCCAACTGGGTGCCGGTGGCGGAATACCTAAACCGAGAAAGCTGAGACCGGCTTCGAGCAGGATGGCCGAAGCAAAATTCGAGGTGGCTACGATCAGCAAAATGCCGCGGAGATTGGGCAGGATATGCCGCAGCATGATCCGCAGGTCCGACAAACCCAGCACCTTGGCCGCCAACACATATTCGCGTTCGCGCAGGCTGAGCACCTGCCCGCGCACCATGCGTGCGACATCGACCCAGGTGCTGAGGCCGATGGCGATGAGGATGGGGACAAAACCTTTGCCGAGGGCGAAACTGACCGCCAACGCGAGCAACATGCTGGGAATGCTCCACATCACGCCCATGAGCCAGGTGAGGATGCGGTCGGCACGGCCTCCGTAATAGCCGGCGCTGAGTCCGGCACTGATACCGATAATCATGCTGATGAGCACGGCACAAAATCCTACGCCGAGCGAAATGCGGCCGCCGGTTACCAAACGGCTGAGCATATCGCCTCCCGATTTATCGGTGCCCAGCCAATAGCGGCGTGTATGCACCAGGCTGCCGTTGCGGGCGGGAATCAAATCGCGCACGGCATACGCGGCCGGAGTGGTCTGAGAGCCTTCACCATTGAAGAGAAAGACCTTCATGCTGTCTTGCTCCTGTTTCCAGCTTGTGATAGGCAAAATGCTGCCACTGCCATTGCTGTTGCCAGCGTTCGCAGGTGCATAGCGGATAAATTCGACGCGGGTACCCGGTGAGATGCGCGCGAGTGGCAAACAGATTTCATCGGCCATCGGACTCGGGTCTGGCAGCCAAAGCGTACCGGTAATGGCCGCCAGGGCGCTCAGGCCCAGAAAAGCAACAGCGAGGTAAAAACCGATTCCGAAACGCCGGCCGCCGGATGTCATGGCTGAACCGCCCTGCGTTTGCGGCGCATCCAGTCGAGGTCGAGCGCAATGATGGCCGCACAGAAGCCCCAGAAAGGCACTGCTACCTTGTCGATGCCGCTGTAGTTGTTCAGCAGGGCATGCGTGAGATAGGTCAGCAGTCCGAGATAGATACCGGTGGCCAGCAGGGCGATGCGGCGGTCATCCGGCTGATAAACCAGCCTGAAGGCGCGTTGCGATACGATGAAAAGGATTGAAAGGTAGATAAGGAAGCCTGGAATGCCGGTTTCGCTCAGGTGCGAGAAGTATTCGCTGTGGGCGTCGCCGAGCGTGCCGCTGTGCGTGCTGATGATGGTTTCCTCGCTGCTGAGCTGGAAGGGTCCGTATTGAAACACATAGGTTCCCGGACCGAATCCGGTAATGGGATGCACTTTCACCATGCGCAGCGCACATTTCCAGCGGTTGATGCGCTCGAGGTTGCTCGGGTCGGTCGAGATATTGGAAACGGATTTCACATGGCCTTCCAGTTCGTCGTCGCTGCCTTGCTTGTTCTGTTCCAGTTCGTAGAGGATGCGCTCTTCCTGCGAAACGGCATAGCCTGCCGTGCACACCAACACTGTGATGATACTCCAGAAAGGTATCCGCAACCGGAACAATACATACACGCCGGCAGCAGCCACCAGGCTGAGCCAGGTAGCGCGGGTATAGGAAACCACGATGCCGAACAAGACAATGCCCAGAACGACCGTCAAAGCAATGCGCCAGTTGAGGTTGATGCCGAACCAGCCTCCGCCGAAGGCAAAAACAGCCAGGATGGGCACACAGAAAGCTATCGTAGCGGCGTACATCCCGTGGTCGGGAAAGAAAGGCCACATGATGCTGTACGAGGAGCTGCGCAGGAAACCTTCCCTCGCATGCTGTCCGAGCGTGTAGAGGATGAGGATGAGCGTCGCGGCGGTGAAGCCGATGAGGAACAGGTGAATTAAACGTCGCTGCCTGAACAGGTGCAGGAAGATGAAATAGAAGGGAACGATGAACCAGGTTCGTGCCAGGGCATTCTTAAAGGAAACCAGTGGCATGGTGCTGGTGAGCGCCGTAACAAAAATCCAGATGAGGTAGAAGAGCACGGCGAGGCTCATCGGATGCTGCATGGCTTCGGCATCGATGCGCAAGCCGAGGAAAAGCTTGGCGGCAAAGATGGCGAGGGCGATGAAAATCAGCGGCTCGGTCGGGAGGGAAAGCCCAAGGTTGGCGCCGATGTCGTTCACCCCGATGCTCAAGGGCACCAAGGAGGCTACAAAAACCAGGAAATAATCCGGGCGGTGGAAAGCCGCGGCCAGCAAGGCCAGCGCCAGGGGCAATATGGCAGCAATGACGGGATCGCCAAAAGCCGCTGCCAGTCCGCAGGCCGTTCCCACCAGCGCGATGAACAGCCAGTGGCGCCAGCCACCGATATGTGCCCGGCTTTGGTCCATCAGGCTACTTTAGCCAGGCGGGATTTGTAGAATTCGAAAAAGAGGAGTCCGACAGCGGAGAAACCGAAGCCGGCCATCATGGCGAGCATCACGATGAGGCGGCGCACCGGCCATGCCTTTCGCTCGGGAACGGTGGCTTCGCTTACGGTGAACTTATGCGAAAGCTTTTCATTTACGTCGATCTTCCGCTTTTCGTACATCGCATTGATATTGCTTTCCTTCTCTTCCTCTAGTCTGATTTTCTCGTTCAGGCTGAGCCAGGCACCGCCATTGTTAGCCAGGTTGCGCTGCGCTTCCAGCAGGGTCTGCAGTTTACCGGTTTGTCCGGCAGCCTGGGCTTTGTAGATTTCTTCGGCAATGGCGCGGCTTTGTTCTTCGTAGTTGGTTATACCCTGTTCGCCCAGCTTACGCATTTCGTCGCGCACCTGCTGGATTTGCTGCTGCTTGGCGCGGAGGTTGCGCTCTACGATGTCGAGTGCCGGACCGGCTACCTGGTGCTGGATCTCGGTTTTCACTGAATCGTACAACAGCGCAATACCATTGGCAATTTTTGCCGCCATCTTGGGGTCTTCGTCGAGCACGTCGATGCGGATCGACAGGTAACGGGTACGACTGAAGGCGATACGTGCATCGATTTCGGCCTGCAAGGCTGTTTGTGGCCAGGCTTCTTTGGCTACGTCAATTCCGTAGTGCTTCATCAGGTTGAAGTTTCGCACCAGGCGGCTCATGAGCGCAGACGACTGCAAAACCTGCAGGGCTTGTTCGGCCTGTTCTTCCTCCCCAAACTGCAATGGGTCTTTCTGCCGCTGGTTCGCGTCTTGCAACAATGCGTCGGCGATGGAGTTGTTTTGGGTTGGATAAAAGATATGCGTGGCCTTGAATCGCGGCTTCATGAAAACGGGCATCGAAGCCACAAAGCCTGCAATCCCGGCTACCAGGGTAGCACCGATAATCCATTTGCGCCAGCGCCAGAAGAACTGCACCACGTCGACGGCGGTGAGCGGTTTATAATCCAGTTGATCCATGAACGTTGAATTCAGGGCGAAAATAGGGATTATTCCGGCCCTGCTTCCTGTGTCTTGAAGCGGATTCCTTTCAAAGGCAGATAGCCGGTCGCGAACAGGAGTAATCCGTAGGCACTGAGTCCGGCCACCGCCTGCGCGTACCAAGGCCATTGGGTTTGCAGGAGCATTTTACCCAGGAAATACAAAAAAACAATTCCGGCCAGCGGCCCGACCAGGAGACGCGGCAGCTGTTGGAGGCTTGTGAGTCCGGAAGCCACGGCACAACCCAAGGCGAACAGCCCTTGCGAAATCAGCATATTCCAGGCTGCTGCTTCCGCCCCAAAATCAGGAATCAGCCAAACATTGAGCCCGATATTGAGCAGCAAGGTTCCACCGGCCAACAGATTGAGCAGGCGGATTTTCCTTTGGGCTGTCAGCCAGGTTCCATAGACATAAATCAGGCTCATTGGAATCCAGGCGGTGAGCAGCCAGGCCAGGATATTGCCCGTGGCCAGGTGCTCTGCTTCCAGTCCGTTCGGATTCAGCAATCGGCTGATTTCATTTCCCCAGCTGTGTGCCGCGAAGGCCACGGCAGCCGTCATGGCCAGGAGCAGGCGAATGCTGATGCCTGCAATTTTCCCTGCCCGTTCCCTCTCCTTCTCTCCCACACCCGAAAAGGCAGGCAACAACAAAGTGGAAAGCAAGATGGGGAAAATCAGCGCTGCGTCGAGCAGACGAAAACCGCGGGCATACAATCCCGCCTGGAAGAATCCATCCGGGTGCAGCCAGCGCAGCATCAGCGCATCCAGCCGTGTGTAAAAGACCATGAGCAGGCTGAGCAAGGCAAGTCCGGCGCCTTGTTGCAGAATACTGCGCGCACTCACAGCCATGGTGGTTTCATCGGCTCCGCGTTTCAGCAGGCTGCGCACATAAGCGAAGGCCAACAAGGCCACAATGGCGTATGAAAAGGTTTGAGACAGCGCGAAAGTGAGCAATCCGCGGCCACCTTCCATCCAACCGGCCTGCAATACCAGCAGAATCAACAGCATGGCCCCGAGCCGGTCGGCAATGGAGAACCAGGCATCCTGCCGGCTGTGGCCGGTGCCTTGCAGGAAAGCACGGAAGAAGAGAATCCATTGCAGTCCGAGTTGACTGAGCAAGACAGCCGTCAATAAGGCCGGCTCCATGCCCTGGGCCAAACCGAGTAAAGCTGTGATGGCGAGGTAAAACAAACTGAAAGCGGCCTTCAGTCGGAGGCTGCGGTTCCAGAGGCTATGCGCCGGAACACCCGATGCCAGTTCGCGGGTAATCAGGCTGTTCATGCCGAAATCGAGTGCGATAGTAAACAGCAGACTGAAGTTGAATACAACAAAATAGGAACCGTAGACGGCTTCCCCAAGCGCATTCTGAACGAGGGTCTCAACGCCCAGTATCCACAGCGGTTTTACTGCCCAGTTGAGCAGTTGCAAACGGAAGAGGTTGCGCAGAAAAGTACCCTGCCCGGCGTTCTCCTTTTTCACGATTCTGTTGCAATGTTACGACAGGCAAGCCGGCCTGGCGCGTAATTTTGCAGCGTGCACGCGATCGAGCCCTACTATCTCTGGCAACACCTCTACAATGCCAGCGAAGACGAACGGAGTCCCTTCTATGAAAGGGAATACAGCGAGTTCGTGTTCACACACAAGGTGTACAATCACCTGATACACCCGCAGTGGGACAGCTTCGGATCGCAGACGCTGTACATCAAAATACTGTTTACGGACTACGAGCAGGGCTTCGCGATCATCGAGATGATCGGTGAATGGAACGATGCCATCTACAATGATATCATGCTCTTCAAGCGCGAAGTGGCAGAGTTGATGATGGAGGAAGGCATTTCGAAGTTCATTCTGATCGGCGAAAACGTGCTGAACTTCCATGCCAGCGACGACTGTTACTACGAAGAATGGTATCAGGAATGCGAAGACGGCTGGGTTGCGATGCTCAATTTCCGCGACCATGTACTGCAGGAATTCCGCCAGAACAGCATCGACTATTACGTGAACTTCGGCGGCGAGCTGGATGAAATCAGCTGGCGGAAGTATGCGCCGCAAGTATTGTTTCAGAAGACAACGGAGATCCTTTCTCGGCGGCTGGGAGTCTAAATGAATCGTCTGCCATTAACAACTTAATGGCTCTGCGTTCGCGTTGCGCCATTAAGCGTTTTGTTGTTTAACCGAAACGGCCGGTTTTGAAAGGATTCAGGAGCATCAATCCAAATCATGCGATAGAGAAGCTTATGGGGCTTGGTATCAAGTGAGAGCCGGAAGGGAACTAAAGGTATGGGTTTTCTATTAGGGAGTTGTTTTGTTTCGTTGGGGGTATTCCGAAGTCTGATGGAATGGGTGATTGATTCCATAATGGAATTCAGATGTGGGATATGGGATGCTGTGGTGGAGGGAAGACGGAATGGGCTGGAATAGTCTTGTGTAGCTAATATATGAATAAATAAACGTTTATAAGCGTGTAATTTCAGGACAGATTAGGCATAAGCCGACTATTGGCCTTTTCGGTGTATGTCGTTACACCTATATTGCGCCTGTATTCTGATCACTTTTAATCATGGACTTTGTTACTTTTATCCAAACTTACAACACCGAAGAACGCTGTATCCTTTTGTGGAAGAATTTACGGGATAAGCACGGTGTATTCTGTAACCGCTGCGGCAGCAATAAACATCTGTGGCTCCCTTCAAAGCTGAAATACCGGTGTAAACAATGCCAGTCTGAGACCACGCTGCGCAGTGGAACCCTGTTGGAGTACTCGAAACTCCCTTTCCGTTACTGGGTTTACGCGATTGGTGTAGTTGCTTTTCAGAAGAAATCGATTTCTGCTTTGCAGGTACAGCGCCATCTGGGACACCGGAACTATCGCCCCATCTGGTTGATGATGCAGAAAATGAAGGTGATGATGGCGGATCTGGTAGATTGGTACGCGATGCTCGACCATCTAACTGCGGGAGTGGCCACTTTTCCGGCTGTTCCTGAAAAGTCAGACCTGGAAGCTGAAACCACCAAGGCTGCTGCGAAGGATGGGTTAAAGGTACAGTCAGAGGATGGACGTGGTCTGGAGTTGATGCCCGTTGAGATAAAGGGACTGAATTTGCAGTTACCACATAGCCATCCGTGGTTCATCCACGCGCAGGGCGGGCGTTTGCGACTGATCTCGATGCGGCCGGAATCATTGAAAGACCTGCCGTACAACCACCACCATCCGGTTACACGTAAAACCACGCCGCTGACACCTGAAGAGCTTCCGGCCGGAATGAACATCCGCATCCGCAGCCTCGACAAGCGTCCGCGCCCCTGGTTCGAGGATGATCCATATATGGGCAGGTTGCGTTATACGGAGATTATGAAAGTC
>CANHTS010000119.1 GCA_947463435.1 Flavobacteriales bacterium
ACTCCAGATATTCTTCGGGGTGCTGTTGCTGGCCTTGTACCATCCTTTGTTCGTGGCCATTGGTGTGGTGCTGGTCATTGTGGTGGTTTTTATCCTGCGCGCCACCTGGCAACGCGGTATCAACTCTTCTCGGTACGAAAGCGATTTCAAGTTTGAAACCGCTAACTGGCTGGAAGAAATTGCATCGAACCGCAATGTGTTCAACCTGCAGCTCAAGCGGAATTACCATATTCAGCGCACCGATACCAATGTGTACAACTACCTTGTTGGCAGGCGCAGCCATTTCCGCGTGCTTTTTACACAGCTGATGCTGGCAGTCGGGCTAAAAACGCTGCTCGTGGCCGCCCTGCTTTTTATCGGCAGCTTCCTGCTGGTGGGTGAGCAAATCAGTCTTGGTCAGTTCATAGCCTCTGAAATCCTGATCATCCTGCTGCTCGATTCATTGGAAAAGGTGGTGATGAGTGCAGAACTGATTTACGATTCTGCAATCGCATTGGAGAAAATCGGGAAAGTGACCGACATGCACGAACATGAATCGCGTGGTGTGCGGATCAATATGAACGAACCACCGGAGCTCAGCATTTTTGACCGGCAGACGCACAGTATGGTATTTGAAATGAAGCCGGGCGAAATGGTTTGCCTTTGCGGTAAGCCAGGCACCGGAAGAACCAGAATACTGAAATGGTTCAGCGGTTTGGACGATTCAAGGTATGAGGTGATGGTGAATGGCGTTCCGTTGACCAGCGCTGAATTCCACGAATATGGCCGGCACGTTGGTCTCGCCCTGCAGAGTTCCGGCATCTTCAAGGGAACCCTGGTAGAGAATATATCCCTTTCAGAACACAACGAAGAGCGCATGCTGATGCCCTTGCTCAAAGGCCTGCACCTGGAGGAGTTTATCCGCGGGCAGGAAGACGGGTTGAACTGCTTCTTTGACGGTGACACAAAGGTGCCAAACCACGTGGTGCGCAAGGTGGCACTCTCAAGGGCCTTGTATCACCATCCGGTTGTGTTGCTGATCGACGATGTCTGGAACGCCTTCGATCGCGATGAACTCGACCATATCCTGCAATTCCTTCAATCGAGAAACGCAAGTACCATCGTGGTCAGTAACCTGGTGCCGGTTGCTGTAGCCATGGATCGCTGCATCGAAGTAACCCGCGATACCTTCATCGATCACGGAAAGATAGAATCGGGCAAAGTGCCCGCTGCCATTCACAATTTCATGTGGAGCTAATATGATGAACCAAGGACACGAACAGGTTCAGACGGAACTGAAATGCCGCACCCTGCTGAACGACAGCATCTGGACGCGCAAGGGCTTCGGCCGCCTTATGTGGGCATTGCTCATCATTGTGATCATTTTCATGTTCCTGCCCTGGACGCAAAACATCCAGGCCGACGGCACCCTTACGGCGCTGTTGCCCAATCAGCGGCCGCAGGAGGTGCAGACCGTCATCGGCGGCCGGATCGAACGTTGGTATGTGAAGGAAGGTGACTGGGTGCGCAAAGGCGATACCATTGTGCACATTACCGAAGTTAAAGATGCTTACCTCGATCCGAACCTGCTTGGCCAGACCGATATCCAGGTGAAAGCGAAGGAAAACTCGCTGATGAGTTACGGGTCGAAAGTGGAAGCCATCAACCAACAGATCAACAACCTGGAAGCGCTGCGCGATCTGAAAATACGCCAGGCGCGCAATAAGGTGGAGCAGGAAAAGCTGAAACTGAATTCAGACCGGGCCGATCTCGAGGCAGCCCGCATCGATTACGGCATTGCCCGCACGCGCTTTGAGCGTGATTCCATCCTGCTGCGCCAGGGCCTGAAATCTCCTTTGGATGTGGAAAGCCGCCGTCTGAAGCTGCAGGAAACTTCGGCCAAGGTGATTTCAGCAGAAAACAAGGTTAACTTCTCGCTGGCCGGTTTGGAAAACGCCGAGTTTGAGCAACGCAATCTTACCAACGAATACGCGGAAAAACTTTCCAAGGCCGAGAGCGAACGCTTCAGCGCTATCTCCGCCCAGATGGATACGGAAGCTGAAATCTCCAAACTACGCAACTCCCAAAGCAATTACAGCATCCGTTCCGGATTCTACTATGTGACGGCACCGCAAGACGGCATCATCACCCGCGCTGTAACCACCGGTCTGGGTGAAACCCTGAAGGAAGGCGCCGGCATCTGCACCATCCTGCCCGCCGATTACAAACTGGCCGTAGAAATGTATATCCAACCGATGGACCTGCCCTTGATGCACAAGGGCAATAAGGTGCGTTTCCTTTTCGACGGCTGGCCGGCACTGGTTTTTTCGGGTTGGCCAGCACTGAATTATGGAACCTTCCCCGGCGAAGTGGTGGCGGTTGACAATATCCCCGCGGCCAATGGCAAATACCGCGTGTTGGTGGCGCCGCGTCCGAACGACAAGAAATGGCCGGAGCAACTGCGGGTTGGCAGCGGAGCACGTGGCATTGCCTTGCTCAATAGCGTGCCGGTTTGGTATGAGCTTTGGCGACAGTTGAATGGCTTCCCGCCCGATTTCTATACCCAGCAAAGCAAGAACCTGCAAAAGGCAAAAGAAGAAAGCGCAGCCAAGAAACCATGAAAAGAGCAGCCCTCCTGAGCATTGGATTGTTGGCAGCCGGCTGGATCTCGGCGGCTGATACCCTGCGGCTCACGCTGCCAGCAGTGATACGCTATGTGCAGCAGAACCATCCCATGCTGCGCCAGGGAAATATCGTCGTCAACCGCGGCGATGTGGGTTTGCGCCTGGCCAGGGGCATGTTCGATCCGAAACTGTACCTGCAAAGCAGTAATAAGTATTACGCAGGTAAAGAGTACTACCAATTGCTCGATGCCGGATTGAAAGTGCCGACCTGGTTTGGGATTGAAGGCTTTGCCGGAAGGGAACAGGCCCGAGGTGAATTCCTGAATCCGGATAATAGCCTTCCGGCCAATGGTTTAACCTATGCCGGCGTGAGTGTACCCCTGGGTCGCGACCTGATTACCGACCGGCGCAGAACTGCCCTTGCCAAGGCAAAGCTCATGGTACAGGAGTCTGAATTCCAGCGCCAGAGCATGCTGAACGAACTCTTTGCCGAAGTGGTCTCCGATTATGCCAGCTGGTACACCCATTGGCTGGAAGTGCGCTTGTATGAAGAAGCTGTCAAACTCACAGAACTGCGCCTTTCCCAATTGCGGAACACAGTGGCTGCCGGAGCAAGAGCGGCAATTGATACCTTGGAAACCGATGTGCTCAGGCGCAATTTTATGATCTCCCTGCGCGATGCCGAAGGCAAGCTGTTTAAATCGCGCATGATGTTATCGGTGCACCTCTGGAACAACAATGGAGAGCCTCTCGAGCCTGACGACAATGTCTTTCCCTCAGACCTTGGCCTCGCATTGGTAGATTCCATGGCAGCAAGCTGGCCGCTCAACCGCATGCAAGCCGATCTGCGCACACTCCAGCCTGGTTTGCAGGAACAGTTCTTTAAAATCCGTTCAGCGGAGGTAGATCTGCGCCTCCAGCAACAGAACCTGCTTCCCGATATCCGCCTGAAATACAATGTGCTGTCAGAGCCGTTTTTCAACCCATCTATTCCCGGTCCGGGCCTCTGGAACAACTACCAATGGGGCATCGATGCCGGTTTGAATCTTTTTATGCGGCAGGAACGCGCCCAATACAAAATCGCAGGCCTGGCGCTTGAATCAGCCCGATTGCGCTATGATTTTAAACAACTCGAGACAGTCAATAAACTCCGTGCTACTTCGCTCACATTCGCCAATTACAGCAGCATTTTTACGGAATACAGCAGCGTAGTGGATGGCTATCTTCGCCTCTACCAGGCAGAGCAGGCCCGCCTCGACGCTGGTGAAAGTGATCTTTTTATCGTTAATACCCGCGAACTGCGCTGGGTTGAAAGCCGCCTCAAGGAGATCGAATACCAGCGCAAATACCTGCTCTCAGGCGTGGAATACGTGCAAGCCGCAGGGCAATACTGGCGCCTGGCGGAATAGCCCCGCGCCCTTGGTTACGTGTGGATAACAATACGCCTCAAATGCCCGTCGCGCGCGGTTTGAGTGGTATTTTCACGGCTCAAATAACCATCTTAGAATAAGGTTCTTGAAGATCCATGAGCGAAACGAACAACAATCAGTATTCGGCCGATAATATCCAGGTGCTTGAAGGCCTGGAAGCCGTGCGCAAACGCCCTGCCATGTACATCGGCGATGTCGGCACCAAAGGGCTGCACCACCTCGTTTACGAAGTTGTAGATAACTCGATCGACGAAGCACTCGCCGGCCACTGCCGCAATATCTATGTTACCATCCTCGAAGACAATAGCATCTGTGTGCTCGACGACGGTCGTGGCATTCCAACCGGCATGCACACCAAGGAGAAACGCTCTGCCCTTGAAGTGGTAATGACTGTTTTGCACGCCGGTGGCAAATTTGATAAAGATACTTACAAAGTTTCCGGCGGTCTGCATGGTGTAGGTGTGAGTTGCGTGAATGCACTGTCTACCCACCTGAAAGTGCGGGTTTTTCGTGAAGGCCAAATCTGGCAACAGGAGTATTCTTGCGGAAAGCCCTTGTACGATGTAAAAGTGGTGGGTGAAACCGACCAACGCGGTACCGAAGTAACCTTCACACCCGATGGCAGCATCTTCCAGTCAACCGTTTATAACTTCGAAACACTGGAAAATCGCCTGCGCGAATTGGCCTATCTGAACAAAGGAATCAACCTGACCTTAACCGATCAGCGCGAACCGGCCGAAGACGGCAGCTTCCGCAGCCAGAAATTCTTCAGCGAAGGCGGCTTGCGCGAGTTTGTTCAATACCTCGACGGAACCAGAGAAAAGCTCATCCCGGAACCCATTTACATGGAAGGGGAGAAGCAAGGTATTCCGGTTGAAGTCGCTATTCAGTACAACCACGGATACAGCGAAAACCTGCATTCCTACGTTAACAACATCAATACGATCGAAGGCGGTACGCATGTGGCCGGTTTCCGCCGTGCGCTCACCCGTACCCTCAAGAACTACGCAGAGAAGGAGGGCCACCTGAAGAACGTGAAGTTTGAAATCAGCGGGGATGACTTCCGCGAAGGCTTGACCGGCGTTATCAGCGTGAAGGTTCAGGAGCCCCAGTTTGAAGGGCAGACCAAGACCAAACTCGGCAACAGTGAAGTTTCAGGCGCCGTGGATGTTGCTGTGGGAGAGATGCTTGATAACTACTTGCAGGAGCATCCCAAAGAAGCGAAAATCATTGTACAAAAGGTGATTCTCGCCGCCCAGGCCCGCCACGCAGCCCGCAAGGCGCGCGAAATGGTGCAGCGTAAGGGCGCGATGAGCGGCATGGGACTTCCGGGCAAGTTGTCCGATTGTTCCAAGACGGATGCATCGGCATGCGAAATTTACCTGGTGGAAGGTGATTCAGCGGGCGGAACTGCCAAGCAAGGCCGCGACCGCGAATTCCAGGCCATTCTTCCCTTGCGCGGTAAAATCCTGAACGTTGAGAAATCGCTCGAGCACAAGATTTACGACAACGAAGAAATCCGCAACATCTTCACTGCTTTGGGTGTGAGTATCGGCACCGATGACGACGCCAAGGAACTGAACCTCGAAAAACTCCGTTACCACAAGGTTATCATCATGACGGATGCCGACGTGGACGGCAGCCATATCCGAACCCTTATCCTCACCTTGGTGTTCCGCTACATGAAGAAACTCATCGAAAGCGGTTACCTGTATATCGCCACACCACCGCTTTACCTCGTTAAAAAAGGGAAAGAGCAGCGCTATTGCTGGAACGAAACCGATCGCGAGGAGGCCGTGAAAATTCTAGGCGGGGGAAAAGATGATTCTGTCAACGTGCAGCGTTATAAGGGTCTTGGCGAAATGAACGCCGAACAGCTCTGGGAAACCACCATGGATCCTGCACGCCGCACACTCAAGCGTGTAACGCTCGACAGCGCCGCTGAAGCTGACCGCATTTTTAGCATGCTGATGGGCGACGATGTGCCACCGCGCCGCGAGTTCATCGAAACCCACGCCAAATACGCCAAAATCGACGCCTGAGAAGACGACGACCGACACCACCGCGCGCTACCCCTTCAACAGCTCCAGAATTTCACCCTGCAAATCGGCGCTGTTATTGTGTGCGTACCATTTGTGCACGCGCTCCGCATAAACATGGTGGTCTTCGTCGGCAGCTTTGGCCGCCAACACCATAGCCTGAGCCTCGGCCGGGCGCGGTCCCCAGCTTCCGGTTACTTCAAACGCCGCATTCAGCTGTATCAGCTTGGGAATGCTGCGCCCGCCATTGGTCAGCCATTGATCCATCAACTCCGTGTTTTCATCGCGCAGCAACACCCGCAGGTTGATTTTTCCGTGGCTGTGCTCTGCAATCTTTTCCAGTGCCGGGAGGTTTTGCGCTGCATCGCCGCACCAGCCTTCACTCAAAACCAGCCAATGCAGCGGCTCGCTCAATTGGTCAAGCTTCTCCTGCAAGGCAGGCAGCATCTGAAAACGCTTTTCCACGCGGTCCATGCGGTGGTCGTTCAGACGCGCATAATCCAGCATTTCCGGACTCTGGTGGGTTCCCGTCGTGAGCCCACGCGCCAGCAGGTCGCTTACCGTGCTGCGGTACATCGCATAAGACATGGCTTTTTTCCAGTAGGCGCTGTAAGTCAACGTTGCGTTTTCGCTGTTCATGGTTGGAAGGTGTGGAGTTTATGGATTTAGGATTGGAAATAGAGAGAAAGGGGATAAGCAATATAGGCCAGGAAAAAGAGCAGCCAGAAAGTCATGTAAAAACGTTTGATGGCCTGTTTGTCTTCCACCACAACGCGGCTGGCAAAAGTCCAGAAGAACAGAAGCAACACGCCGTGAATGGCAGCCCCGACATAATTCTGTTCCACGCCGATGCCGAGTCCAAAAGCAAGGATCAGCACCAGGTAAGCGAGGCTGAGTAAGGCGCCGGCAAGCCGGAAAACCCGCAGGGCGCTGAGTCTGACCGTGAGTGTGTGGATGCGGAATGCGGCATCGCCTGCGGCATCCGGAATATCCTTATACCAGGCAATGGCGATGCTGAACAAGGTGATGAAAAGGGTCAAAGGCCACATCCAGCCTGGGAAGGGCGCTTCACCGGCAAATAACACCAGGCGGAAATGGATGAACACACCAATGTTCACCAACAGGCCACGCACGAGGAAAATGGCCGTGGCTGCGCCGAAATGGTGTTTCTTGAAACGGAGGGGCGGGAGCGAATAAGCCGTGCCGATGGCCGAAATCAGGGCTATGAGCAGGAACAGCCAGGGCGAAAGGTAATAGGCCAGCACGAGCGATATGCCCAGCGAAACCAGGCAGATCCGGAGCGCTGCATTCCGGCTGAGTTCACCAGATGCAATAGGCAGCCAGGGTTTGTTGATGCGGTCGAGTTCCACATCGGCCCACTGGTTCAGTCCGGTGATGTAAATATTGCAGGCCGCGCAACAGAGCAATGTCAAGGCCCAGATGCCCAGGGCAGGTGCTTCACCGAGACGCGCGTTGAAATCCGGATTGCCGAAGCCCGAAAGGATGTACAGCGCCGAGATGCTGAAGAAAGTTCCGACCAGGGTATGGGGTCTGGAAAAACGCCAGAGTATCGATACAAAACGCAGCGGTTGAACAGGTGCGGGCATGGCTGCAAAGTAACCGCATTCTCCGGCTTATGTTTTGCGTGCTGGCCAGGCGATGAAAAGCCGGACAGGCAGGAACAAGTCGCCGGCATCCAGAACGATTCCCTCACCTCCTGTCTGTTCCGCCTGTTCCTTCCAAAGCGCATAATCGCTGCGTTTCGGACTTTTCAGGACGCTCACCAAACCATCCCAGGTGACGGTGAACAGATTGACCGGCAACAGCCAGGTGAAGAGGATGCGTTGCCAGCGAAAGGGTGTTACAAACGGGCAGAATAAAACCTGGCCGATGGTGGTAGCGAGCAGGATGCGCAGGAAACTCAGCGGATTGGGCTGGAGAATTTCAGCTACG
>CANHTS010000120.1 GCA_947463435.1 Flavobacteriales bacterium
CATCCAGTTCCTCGCAGGTCGCCGGAACATCCAGGTGTTGCGTGGTATTCCCCACAAAACTGATCCTGAAAATTCTGGTACTAAGTTGAATGCGGGCTACGGCTCGGGCCCTGCTCTGAAGCGCCTCGAAGGCCGTGGTAACGGTGGAAATGTACTCGAGTTCTCGAAGGAAACCATCGACGAGATTCTCGCCAACAACTACGCGCCAAACCCTGTGTACATGGGCGGCAACGGTCCGGTGAAAGTAAAAGTGGTTGATCCGCTGAAAGTTCCCAAGGGCGATTTCGAACTGATTTTCCGCGAGCGTCGTCCTTCAGCCAATACCACGCCTAAAGACACCATTACCAAACTCAGTTTCTGGATTCTGGTGAACAAGACCACCGGCGACAGCGTATACAGCGATACCACGATGAACTACAAGTTCGAGTCGCTGCAAGGACGTCCTGCGGTTACCAATAACCCAAGCCCGACTTTCCGCAACCAGCGCGTGTCGCTTGCCGACTGGGGCCTGAGTATCGAAGCTGAACAGGTTTCAAACCCCGGCGACAATCCGAACGGCGATGTGCAGAACGGTTTGATCGAATGGAGTGTGGATTGGGAAGATCCGGGACGTCAGTGGCTTTCAGCAGTGACCGATAATGACGCAGCCCAGGGAGCAAACATCTGGCAGAACTGGATCCGCTCCGGTAACGCAGGGCGTGGTTCAACCTTCTCTCCCTATGAACACGACATGCTCGATGCCAACGCCAACCCGCTTGATCCGAATGGAAGCCTCGAAAAAATCTGGGGTGGACGCGTTGCTCCTTACGCTTTAACGGCACGGGCTCCCTTCGATGCAACATCCAACCGCAACACCTTCGGCTTTGCCTGGAGAAACAGTGCCGTATCTGATAATCCGCTGACAGAACTTGCAAGCATCGATCTTGTGATTACACCCGATCGCAGCAAATGGAGTGAATGTATCGTGCTCGAAATGGCCGACGAACAAGTGAAAACCGGTACTGAAGGTCAGATGGATAAATTCAACATGCGCTGGGGAGCCAGCCGCGACCGCAACCTGCAGCCCGCTGCCGGTCAGGGCCGCAGCTTCTTCCCGGGTTATGCTGTAAACCTCGAAACAGGTGAGCGTCTGAACATCGCTTTCGGTGAAGACAGCTACTTGCCCGGCGAGAATGGTCGTGACATGATCTGGAACCCGACCTCAACCTTCTTCAACGACAATGGCAACTATCCGGCACTCGGTGGCAAGCACTTCATCTATATCTTCGGTACCGGTTACAGCTTCGGCGTGAACCGCACCGTGAAAGGTCAGCCCTACCCCGCAGGACTCAACACGTACCAGACTACGTTGTTGCCTGCTACTGCAGGAGCCAGCCCGGGAACGATTGACAAGCGCCGCGTACTTTCACAGGTAATGTGGGTTATCCCAACCCTGGCAGCAGCAGGATATGAGGTAAAGGACGGAGTTCCTCCGACAGAAGTGAAGATCCGCATCCGTATCAAGAAGGCCTACACTACCCAGGAAACGTCTGCCACACCGGTAAATAACAACCTGCCGATGTACAGCTTCAACTCTGCGGATATTGCCCCTGAAATCAGCACCGAACACGGCCGCAAGTCGCTTGACCTGGTGAACGTGGTTCCAAACCCGTACCGCGCATACAGCAAGTATCAGACCAGCCCGATCGATGCCCGCGTGAAAATCACCAACCTGCCTCCGAATTGCACCATCAGCATTTACAATGTGAGCGGGTCGCTGGTGCGCCGGATTGAAAAGGCCGATGAGCGCACTTTTGTAGACTGGGATCTGAAGAACCAGGCCAGTGTTCCAATTGCAAGCGGTCTGTACATCATCCACGTCAATGCACCCGGTATTGGAGAGAAAGTCGTGCGCTGGTACGGTATCATGCAGGCTATTGACCTTGATAGTTATTAATCCGGATCCACAGAACAACCTAAGAGAAGAAAACCAATGATCAACCTGAATAAAATCGCACTCAGCCTGGCACTTGCGTCATCAGCCGTGGCATTTGCCGGTAACCCTGATCGCCAGGGGCAGGCGGGTGCGCAACAGCTCGTGGTGAATGGTTGGGGCCGGAGTTCCGGCCTCGGCTGGTCTGGCATGTCCACTGTGCGGGGCGTTGAAGCTTCGTACATGAACATCGCCGGTCTTTCCAAAGCGAATATGACTGAAGCGGCGTTTACCCGCACCAATTGGCTGAGCGGTAGCGGACTAAACATCAACAGTTTCGGTTTCGCGCAGCAACTGGGCAACGGAAACACCCTCGGTGTGAGTGTGCAGCAGTGGGGCGTAGCGCCAATCACTATCACCACTGAAGATCAGCCTTATGGCGGTCTTGGAACATACCGCGTGAGCATGACCAATATCGGCGTGGGCTATGCGCGTAAGTTCAACGACCAGATTTCGGTGGGCATGATGTTCCGAGGTGTGAACGAAGGTATTCCAGATGCGCGCGCATTGGGCGTGAGCCTGGATGCAGGTGTGATGTACACCAATACATCAGACCCGACTTCTACCGTTAAGAAGAACGATATTCATTTTGGTATCGTGCTGAAGAACATCGGTCCGGATATGCGCCACACCGGCGACGGTCTGAGCACCAAGGCGGTTGTGCAGAACGGCGATTACACTAAGACAGTGCAACACCGTGTTGACCGCTTCCAGTTGCCTACTGTATTGGCAATGAGCGCTGCTTACGATTTCCGTCTCGACGGAGATCCTGACGCGTATTATCATCGCCTTACTGTAGGTGCCGGATTTGCGAACCATGCTTTCCAGGCAAATGAAACCAGTCTTGGATTGGAGTATGCCTACAACAACTTCATTTCCACACGCCTCGGCTTTACTTACCAGGAAGGTATCTTCAACTACGACACACGGATTACCGCCTATACCGGTCTTACTGCAGGTTTGTCACTCGACATTCCGTTCAGCACCGGCAGCGGCGAAAAATCTAACCTCGGTATCGATTACAGCTATCGCGCCACCAATCCTTTCGGAGGAACTCACTCCTTCGGGGTGCGCATAGACCTGAACTACGAAACCGCGAACTAATTCAGCATTAATACCTAATTTTGCAGGTGTTGCACCCTTTCATCGGGGTGCAACACTTTTTTTTTAACCCTCTAAGAAGAACAATTATGGGAGAGATAACCTACCTGACCAAGGAAGGTCTGGAGAACCTGAAGAACGAACTGAACCAACTGAAGAGTGTGGAGCGTCCGCGCATTTCCAAAGCTATAGCTGAGGCCCGCGAGAAAGGCGACCTCAGTGAAAATGCAGAATACGATGCTGCCAAGGAAGCACAGGGTATGCTTGAAATGAAGATTGCACAATTGCAAACCCTGATGGCAAATGCGCGTCTTATCGATGCGTCGAAAGTGGATACCAGCCGTGTAACCATCCTTTGCTCGGTAAAGGTCAAAAACCATAGCCTGAAGAAGGAATTCACCTATATGTTGGTGAGTGAAAAAGAAGCGGACATCAAGCTAAGTAAGATATCTGTTAAGTCGGCTATCGGTGCGGCTTTGATGGGCAAAGAGAAAGGTGATATCGTTGAAGTGCAGGTGCCGGCCGGAATGATGAAGTTGGAAATCCTCGATATCTTCCGCTGATGCCCTCTTTGTTCACGCGCATTGTGCAGGGGGAAATTCCGGCACATGTGATCCTGGAGGATGAAAACTACTTTGCTTTCCTGGACGTCTTTCCCTTGGTGGAAGGCCATGTGCTGGTGATTCCCAAGAAGGAAGTTGATTATTTGTTTGAATTGGACGATGAAACCCTGGCCGGGCTTTTCATCTTTGCAAAACGCGTAGCCACAGCGGTAGGCAAGGCCATTCCTTGCCGCAAGGTCGGGGTATCGGTTATTGGCCTTGAGGTTCCGCATGCGCATGTGCACCTGGTGCCATTGCAACAGGTCGACGATATGAATTTCTCGAAGCCGAAACTGAAACCTTCGACTGAAGAATTGGTAGCAGTCGCTGCACGCATCAAGGCTGCTTTTTAAAGCCTGAGCCGTTCTTACACGCTTATAAACGTGTAAGTTGGCGAGCTAAAGCATTGATAAACAAAAAGATATATTTTTCTTTCCTTTGGCTCAGGCCTAAGGTACTTGCATTCAAATGGTCTCCATAACGAGCATTGCAGTGACTTTTATGCATTGTTCGTATGTTTTTACATGTTCGTTTCTTCGGGTTGCTCGTGTGCCTGTGCACCGGTTTGTTATTGGAATGCAGGGCGCAAGCCGCGTATTTAGCCTTGGGCGTACCTTCCAAACCTGACACATTGTTGGAGGCGAAAGGCGGTGAAGGCCTTCGTCGGGCACATTTCAAGGTTGGATCAGCTACGGCTTCAGGTACATTGCGCTGGGCTTGGTTTGGTGAAAAGGGCAGTACGCCGGATACCATGCGCAGTTGGCGTCCTGCGCTTGCAAACCGATGCATTCCCGGCTTTGCACAATTGGTTTTGCCTGATACATCTAACGTCATTGCAAGCGCTTTGTACATGGATAGCCTGGGTGAACCGGGGATTCTTCCCGGCATCAGCGCCAATTCCTGGTTGCATTTTCAAATTACCACATCCAGTAACCCTGCCGCTGCCATGGATGAATGGATGTCGGTTTGCACCACAAATTTTGAACCGGCTAAAATTCGTCGTTGGCAGATTCCGGATACCATCGCAACGGGCTCCAATGCCTTTGTGAAGCTGTGGTTTGACCGCCCTTTATCCGCTGGAGAATGGGCGGGCGTTGAGTTTGATACTGCTGTTACCATGCGCACGGCACGCAGGGTTGTTCTCGGGCAACAAGACAGCTTGGGCAGCGGATTTCTTCCTTGTTTTGGTGCAGGAAAGCGCATTTGGCTGCGGTTGTTTACGAGTCAGGTTCCGCTTACTTTGATAGATTCACTTTTCGATGCGCATGGGCCCATGGCCAGCCGCCTGCTGAGCCTGGATGAAACAGGGGCGCTCAGTGATTCCTTGTTTGTTGGCCGGTCTGCCGGCATGTTTGGAAATTACCTGATACCCGGCACTTGTTTCAGTCGGCTGGAAGCCTTTGTCGACACGTTGAACCGCAGTGGCATGTCGGGCCCGCTCACTTGTCATGTCAAAGCCGGACACCGTGAAAAGCTAAGCAGTGGTTCAGGATTGCAGTTGAAGGTTTCAGGGCATGCCATACATACATTGCGGTTTACATCATTTGGAAGTGGAACGAGGCCATTGCTTATTGCGGGCACGGGAAGCCGGGGAATGAACAGCAGCAGCACAAGAATAGACGGAATCTGGTCGATACATGGAACGGATAACCTGACGATCGAAGGCTTTGAATTGGTGGATTCCAACGCGGCGAGTTCAGGCAGTGCGCGGATGGAATACGGGTTGGCTATGTTCAAGGATAGCTTGAACGGCGGCTGTCGCCATTTACGCATCGCGAATTGCCGTGTTCGTTTCCTTGCCCTGATGAGCAGTTCAGGCCCTGCTGCATTTGAAGATGGCAACAAAGGAATAGCCCTAGTAAATGCAAGGGCCGAGGCACTCAATCAGGCTTTTACTGTGGCAGGCAGTCATGATTTGCACGCCAACATATTACTGGAAGAAGATACCATTTCAACTGCTTTCGCCGGTATTCTGACCAAGGGTATGAGCGACAACAGTGCTCCTTACAAGCGCCTCGATAGTGCCGTAGTGATCCGAAAATGTGCTATATGGAACTTTGGGGAAGAAGGCATTAAGGTGATGAATATGCGGGATGCGCTATTGGAAGACAATCACATCCATACCCACCCGCACAGCAATGCGCCCTTTGCGGTGCCAGTTTCAGAGCGCTTCGGGATTGTATTCACCTCCGGGCATCTGTACAGCGAAGCCGGAATACGTATCAACGGTAACCGGATTACCCTGGGAGGGAGGGCATTGAGCGGGAGCCAGCATCTTTTCGGTATTGTGTTGCGCCAAAACGCCGGCACGAGCAACCGGATGGAAGTGAGAGGGAATGTAGTGCGTTCATGCACCAATCAAATGCAGGGCAGCACTTTTTACGGTATTCGGAATACCGGACAACGCCATACCCTGGTCATCGATAGCAACCTGATTCACGGGAACCGGTTTGCCTCAACGGGCAGCCATGCTATAGCGATCAGCAACAGCGCACAAATCCATCATGTGCTGCAAATCATAAACAACAAGGTAAGCCGGGATACTTTAACCGGCGATTATACGGGCATTCTTCACAGTGGTCAGGCGCGATTCGTGGTGACCATTGGGAACTATATAGACAGCATTGGAGCACGCGGCCGGGCTACCGGGATTCAGCTGCATAGCATCGGGGCCGCAATCCGCGCAGATTCCAACCGGATTGTAGCCATGCGCGCTGCCGGCGGTGTGACAGGTATTTCGGCGCGCTGCCTGAACACCAGCGCAATAAGTTCCTGCAGTATTCATGGCAATACCATTCACAAGCTGACGGCCGATTCCATCGGAAACGTTATCGGCATAGACCTCAACAATGGCCACCGACACAAGGCCGAACTGTACGCAAACTGCATCGCAGGTTTGCATGGAAATGGCAGAATCAGCGGAATCGCTGTCCGAAGCCTGGAATCGCAGGTAACGAATAACCGCATTGCCGGCTTGGATGGGTTATCGGGGTCCCAGGCTCAAGTTTCTGGTTTGGAGCTATTTCCGGGAATCGCCGCGCTGCATCACAATACACTTTATCTGCGTGGAAGCCATGCCGACAGCAACCGGGCAGTCGCGGGCTTGCGTTGGAACGACAGCGCAGGCAGCAAACTGCTGCTGAAGAATAATGTGCTGTACGCTTCAGGCGACGGCCATTGGCGACGGCCTGTTGCGTTTCTTAAAAGCCGCAGCGGTCTGGATACCAACTGTATCAATCCACGCTCATCCGGAAACTATTTTCATGCCGCCGGTTGGGGTGGTCAGGCCTGGCTGTATTTCAATCAAACAGACAATTCAGGCGATTCCCAGGTTTGCAATTGGTATGGCCGGCTTTCGGCGAACAACCTTTCCAATGTTGCTTCGGGTGGAGGAGGCGATATGGTATTGGATGAAACCATGCTCCGTGAAACCTTCCTGAAACGAAAAACAGGTAACCTTTGGCCACGTTTGATCCAAGCTTCGCAGACTTTTGATGCGCTCGGACGCACCAGAACAAGCCCTTCACAACAAATACCCGGAGCCTTGACGGATACCTTCACTTTCGATATCGACAGGCAATTTAGAATCAGCGCGCAGCCCAATCGGCTGGAGATTTTTGCTCCATTGGGGCAAACCGATTTGGCAAGCTGGTCTTTGAAACACCTTGGCAGAACGATGCCGGAGTCAATTAAACAACTTGCGTTTTCAATCGATTCATCGTTGCTGGCAGATAGTCTGAGTTTATGGGTGAAAATACATCCTGATACATCCTACCGGCATTTCGGGTCGGTGCAACCTGCGGGCATTCAATCGGTCTTCGCGGATAGCATGTCGATTGCCTGCGGTGACAGCTTGGGTTTCAAACTCAGCGGTGTATTGTCTTGCAATCCAACGCGCAAGGACAGTGTCTTTATCAAACTTTCTTACCTGGTTACCAGCAAGGATAGTCTGGTAGCCGATGCGCGTTATGGAGTTTACAGATTGACACCGCGCAATAAGGCAGCAGCAGCTATCAGCGGAAAGGATACGCTTTGTCCAGGTACCACAGCTGTCTGGAAACGATTGGGGGGCCAACTTGAACCCGCAGGGCAATGGCTTTGGCTGGATGCAGATTCAGACAGCCTCCTGGGTACAGGCGATTCCCTGCGCCTGCAATTGAATGCCGGAAGGCGTTTCATGCTGCGCGGCGCCGGTTATTGCGATACCACTATTGGACGCGTTCTTTCGTTGTCCGTTTATACGCTACCCGCTCCGGCGAATAAGGTTCGGGCAGACAGGGATACCCTTTGTCTGGGTGTGCCCAATTGGTTTTATCCTTCGGGGGGCAA
>CANHTS010000121.1 GCA_947463435.1 Flavobacteriales bacterium
GACCCGGATGCCTGGCTTCTGGCAGAGGCTTCTGTGAGTGGCCGCAACGCCAATATCCCACTGGAATCGGATATCCGCGTGTTTCCCAATCCTGCCCGTGGCAATATCCAGGTCTATGCCCGTATGCAGCGGATTGAACAAGTAGATGTGTACGATGCAAGCGGACGCCATTGCCTCAGCCGTCAGATTCCGGGCGACTTGTACGGCGGTGCTGTCGACATACGCTCCCTCAGCGCAGGCGTCTATGTGATGAAGGTCACTGCCTCAGGTGGCGTATATTTAACTAAATTTGAAGTACAGTAATAAAAATACAACCTGAACCCATGAAGAAGCTCCTTTTCCTCGCCACCATAGGCACCGGTTTCGCCCTGCTGCAAAGCTGCGAACGCGAAACACCGCCGACAGACAAGCCGGACAACAAACCGGCTGATACGATTGCCATGCTCAGCCTGAAGTTCAAACCCGTTTTCGGCGGGCAGACCCTCACCTTCGGAGGCATGGATTTCACGAAGAGCGACGGGGAAAAAATGCAGTTTGACCAGTTCAAGATTCTCTTGTCAGACTTCAACCTCATTCGTCCCGACAACTCCAAAGTGAAACTGGGCGATGGTTTTGTGTATGCCGATTTCAAAGCCGGTATTGTATCTACCAAGCATATAAACATGCCGGAAGGCGACTACAAGGGGGTGAGTTTCGTAATCGGGCTGGATTCTGCCACGAACCACGGCGATCCTGCCGTATGGCCGGCTGAACACCCCTTGAATCCGCTGCACAATGGCTTGCACTGGGGCTGGGCCGGAGGATATATATTCTCCATGCTCGACGGCAACTACGTACCCGCAGCCGGTGGCAGCAGCCGTGCCTTCAGTTTTCATATGGCGACTATGCGCTATATCCGCCGCTACACGGTGGATGGCAATTTCACCATCACCAAGCGCAAGCACACCCTGAACGTGCAGATCGATGCACTGGAGTATTTCCAGAATCCGCATGCCATTTCCTTCGTTCGCGACGGCGGCATGTCGCATTCTACCGGCAGTGAAATTGGGTTGATGGACCGCATTTTCACCAACATGGAAGATTTCGCCACCCTTAAAAACATCGAATAATGAACTTCCGCAGGCAAACCGGCTATTTCATGCTGCTGGTTCCGGCCCTGCTGCTGTTTGAATCCTGCCGCAGGGAAGAACCGCTACCAATTGGGAAGCACCAGGGGAAACAAACTACCCCGGTGAATCCGTCGGCGCTATATCCGGCCTCGTTCGGCGCGCCCTTCCTTCCTTCAGACAATCCCTTCACCGAAGAGGCCATGTATTTGGGCCGGATGTTGTTCTACGATCCCATCCTGAGCCGCGATTCCACGGTTTCATGCGCCAGCTGCCACCGTCAGGACAAAGCTTTTGCCCAACCCACCAAAGTAAGTGCAGGCATCTTCGGCATCCAGGGCAACCGCAATGCCAGTGCGCTGTTCAACATGGCCTGGCAAAGGGCGCTTTTCTGGGATGGCCGCCACCGCCGCATGCGCGATCTGATCTTCGAACCCATTCAGGACCACCGCGAGATGGCGATGAATATCCCGTTGCTCGACGCTAAACTCAAGCGCACACCCCGCTACAAAGAATGGTTTGCACGCGCCTATGACGCCGAGCCGGATGTATTCCACATGTCGCTGGCCATGGAGCAATTCCTGCTTTCCATCGTATCGGCCAACAGCAAGTTCGACCGTTTCTTCCCCCGCAACCTCAGTGTTTTCACACCCCAGGAACGCGACGGATTCTTCTTCTTCAACGAAACACCCGACGACACCATCCGCCCTGCAACCGGAGCCGACTGTTTCCATTGCCACGGTGGCATCCACGCACAAACAATCGACCCTTCTGTCGGAATCGTGAACAACGGTCTGGATGAAGTGATAACCGACAAAGGCCTTGGCGGAATTACCGGGCGCAGTTTTGACATTGGCAAATTCAAAGCCCCTTCACTGCGCAACCTTTCCTATACCGCACCGTACATGCACGACGGGCGCTTTGCTACGCTTGAAGAGGTGATTGATCATTACAGCGACGGTATCGATTTCAAATCGCCCAACCTGAGTCCGCTGATCAATCACGGCAATCGCCATCTGAAATTCACCCCTGCGCAAAAGGCTGCCTTGCTGGCTTTCCTGCGCACGATGGACGACAGCACGCTGGTTACGGATCCGCGCTACAGCAATCCATTTCGTTGAAAACAGCATGATGGAACGGGGGGAAGGCGTTATTTTCACCCCGTGAAATTTGCGGCCATTGATATCGGCAGCAACGCGGTGCGTCTGTTCATCGCGCGGCCCTTGCACCTCGGAGATCCGGATACGGAATTCAAGGCAGTTGAGTTTACGCGGTTGCCGCTGCGCCTCGGCGACGATGTGTTCAGGGACAAGGAAATCAGCAAGAAAAAAGCTGATTTACTGGAGAAAGCCATGCAAGCCTTTGCCTTGCTGATGGAGATTTACAATGTGGATGGTTACCGCGCCTGTGCTACGAGTGCCATGCGCGATGCCAGGAACGGAAAGAAAATCCAACGCGATATCCGTAAAGTGACGGGTGTTAAAATCGATGTCATCAATGGCCGCGAAGAATCAAGGCTGATACAAGGAGCAATACTCAACTGGCTGCCGGTAAGGCACAATTTCCTGCATATTGATGTCGGCGGGGGAAGCACCGAGATCACCCTCATCCGCAAAGGCAAACCCTACGAATACGAAAGTTTCGATGTCGGAACCGTGCGAATGCGCGAGGGCCGGGTAGACAAAGCCGAACTAAAACGCATGGAAGCCTGGCTGAAACAATATGTCACACCGGCGCCCGATCTGCGCGCCATTGGCACCGGCGGCAACATCGTCAAACTGCACGAACTGGCCGGATGCAAATCGAACGACAGTCTGAACCTGCGGCATCTGGAAGGCACCACCGAATGGATCGCCGGCCTGAGCCACGAAGAGCGGGTTTACGAACTCAAGTTGAACCCGGACCGCGCGGAAGTAATCGACCATGCCGGCCGGATATTTATGCAAATCCTTAAAACCTGCGATATCCACGAAATCTATGCGCCAGACAAGGGGCTCAAGGATGGCATCATCCGCCACTTGTGGAGAAAACACCTCATAGACTCAAATATAACCCCTTGATTATATTAACGTTAAGTACTTCTGACAAAAAAATGCGCATTTCCTAAAACATCAAACCCCCTTTTCCGTTTTTAAAAGTGGGGTAGATTTAGTTTTCATAGCACAACAGAGCCGGGTTCGTCCCGGCTTTGTTGTTTCTTGACCCGGCGGCTTTTCTTTGCAGCATGGCTTCCGTTTCCGTTCGCTTGACCTTGCAGACACCCGACGATTTGAATGCCGAAATCGTCAGCAGCTTTCTCAGCGCCCATCCTTTTACCGGTTTCGAACAAACGCGCGAAGGCTTGCTCGCCTGGTACGAAGGCGATCCGGATGCAACCTGGCTGGCCGATGCCCTCGATGAAGTGAAGGAATGGCTGAAGGAAGCGCCACAGATTGAACAAGTAGCCGACCAGAACTGGAACGCGCTGTGGGAAGCGCAGATAGAACCTTTGCGCATAGCGGACCGCCTTTGGGTGCGCGGGTCTTTCCATCCACCGGCTCCCGAACCCGGCATGCTGGAGATTACGGTCGACCCCAAAATGAGTTTTGGAACCGGGCACCACCCCACAACAGCCTTGATGTGTCGATTCCTGCTTGAGAATCCGCCCGTCGGACAAAAGGTTTGCGATATGGGAACCGGAACCGGACTCTTGGCCATACTGGCTGAAAAGCTCGGTGCGGTGGATGTGTTGGCCATCGACAACGACAACTGGTCAGTTGAAAATACACGCGAAAACCTGGAATTGAACGGCTGCAGCCATATCAGGGTTGAAGCCGGCGATGCGGATTTTCTGGCAGATTCAGGCGAAACAGGGTTTCAGTGCTTCCTTGCCAATATCCACAAGCAAATCCTCACCCGCGATGTGCCAGTATATGCACGCAGCATGGATAACGGCGCTTTGCTGGCCGTGAGCGGTTTCTTCAACAGCGACCTCGCCGACCTGGCGCAGGCCTTTGAGCAGCAAGGTTTGCAGTTGCATAGCCATGCCATCGAACAAGGATGGTGCTGTGCGGTGTTCAGAAAGGCGGTTGCAGCATGAGCGCTGAACAAAGTGAATGGTTCGCGTTGAAACAGCGGGTTCATCAAGCTTGCCGTGCCATGGTTGAAGGCCGGATGCAGGAGGCTGCAGCTGCTATGGAAAGGGCCACGGAAGCGGTGAAGGGCGAGGAAAAGAGTTCGGCAGGAGACAAATACGAAACCGGCCGTGCCATGGGCGATATCGAAAGGGTGCGTTACGCCGGCGTTTTAGAACAGGCCCGCCGCGATGCGCGTTTCTTCGCCACCGATGCAGGGAAAGGCACAGCAACGGTAGCACCCGGCAGTCTGATTGTCTGTGCTGACCGCTGTTTTTATCTCAGCACCGGCCTGGGCAAGCTCGACGTGGATGGCCGCACAATCTGGGCAATTTCAGCCGCCAGCCCATTGGGAAAAGAGCTATTGGGGAAAACGGTCGGAGCGGTTTTTAGCATGGGGAAAGAAACCCTCTCCATTCTTGGGCTGGCGTGACCTGAACCCAAGACTCAGGTCTTCCTGCGCGCAATTGACTCTATCACCTGAGCCTGGTTGGCGATGAGTTCGTTTAACATTTTTATCTGCTCCAGCATCAATGCGCGCTCTTTTTCAGTTGCCACATAGTTATTCACCACCCCTTGTGGTGCAGAGCTGTTCATGTTCTGAATATGGTACACTGTTTTTTCATCGAACCGCAGGATATCCAGCGGAGACATTTCCAGCACCCTGGCGATTTGTTCCAGGCGTTCGAGGGTGATGGACGACTCGCCCCGTTCGATCTTGCCATAACCATTGGTCGTCATACCCAGTTCCTGGGCAACGCTTTCCTGTTTCATCCCCTTGATCTCGCGCAGGCGGCGCACTTTCTCGCCTACTTGCGATAGCGACCAAGGGTCAGGAGCATTTTCTTGCTCTTCATACACAGGTTCATCATTCGTCAGCATCGGTTCGAAAATACAAACTGCCAGGCAATATTGCTTACCTCCTGCCAACAGAAAACAACCTGGCAGTAGAGGCAATAAAATTGCCATAACTTCATCAAAACGGCTTCCGGTTGAAGTTTTTCAAGCGGCTTTCCCGGGTATTTAGGGTTCATGTCGGCATGAAAACCGATCTACTATCCACGAAATGGTCCGTCAGGCAAATGTCTATAAACGTTTATTAACGTTTAACAGGCGGCTGCTTAGTGAAAAATGTCCTTTTTTTGTAAGCTGATCCATGAATTTCATCCCCCAGGTGAAAAGAGTTCTCTCCGGTTTAGGTGGATTGCTGGCATGCCAGTTGGGCCTCATGATGGGCCCTGTATTTGCGCAGGTGCCGAATTATGTGCCGCAAACTAACCTGTTGGCCTGGTACCCATTTAGCGGTAACGCGAACGACTTCCATACAACTGGCCGCAATCTGCGTATTTACAACTCCGCTTCCCTTACAAGCGACAGATTCGGTGTTTCCAATCGAGCCTACAGCTTTAGTCCGGCTACCGCAGATTTCATGGAAGCATCTTTCCCCACTGCTTACAATGCCTACACCATTGCTGCGTGGGTGCAAGTGGATAGTTTTTTTCAGTTCCCGGCTATTTCAACGAGAGGAGTTCCGGCGGGTAGTAACTTCTTCGTCGGACAGGTGGCTTGTTTTGGTTCATGTTCAAACAAAGCCACCGGAATAGGCATTGGTCTTGACGACAGCGCTTTACGGGTAAAAGCCATTCACTACGACAGTTCCAGTGCTAAGCAGGAACAATTTTCAAGTAATCCGGGCAAACAGTGGTTCCATATTGCTGCCGTATGGAATGGCCGTAAGCGATTTCTCTATATCAACGGAATAGTGGTCGACTCGGTTTCAATGGGCTCTGTCAAGCGGCTGGAAACCAGTTTTATGATCGGTGCAGGTTTTTACAACCAGGTCTATTATTTTCATAGTGGGAAAATAGACGATGTGGGTATATGGAGCCGTGCGTTGAATTCTTGTGAGGTTTACGGACTTTACAAAGCGGCTCTGCCTGCACCGGTTGTTTCCATCGGCAACAATGTTCAGCAGTTTTGCGGCAGCGACAGCGCACAGCTAACAGCCACTGCCGGATTTGTTTCCTATCGCTGGAACACAAGCGCCAACACGCGCAGCATCAAAGCAGGCCGCAGCGGTTGGTTCCATGTGACAGCTACAGACAGTTTTGGATGTCGGGCCAGGGATACCGCCCTTGTTTCTATCTTGAATCCGAGAATTTTATGCCGCGACACGTTAATCTGCCAAGCGCCGTCATTTACCGTACGGGTTAAAACCCCGGCAACACTTGCTTGTCCGGAAGCGCCACCTCAATTTGCTTCTTCACTCCTGGCCTGGTATCCTTTCTGCGGAAATACCCGCGACGCCGGAACCCGGGGCCACCATGGTACAAACTTTGGCGCCAGCCTGAGCAACGACCGATTCGGACGCTCCAATAACGCTTACAGCTTCAACGGAACCGGCGACTATATCTCTATTGGCGACCCGTCCGACAACAGCTTCGACCTGCTTGGCAAGCCGTTCACGATCAGTCTATGGGTTAAAACCAAGCAAACCAATTTGGGGCCACTGGTCACCAAACAACGAAACAATTTCCTCAACCAAAGCGGCGACTACAACTTCGATTTGGAAGCCAGCACCGGAAAAGCCCGCATGGCCATGGGCTTCGGCGGTTCTGCGGCTTCCAAGGTTTCAAGCACAGCTATCAACAATGATGTTTGGCGCCATGTGGTAGCCGTATACACCAAAGATTCCATCGAGATTTATGTGGATGGTATCAAGAACACTTCGGGCAGTAATGCCATTTCAGGCCCCGGCAGCCTCAGTAATTCTATCTCTTCACTGCTCTTCGGCAGAGGCTGGTTAAACGCATTTTTTCAGGGTCAAATGGACGATATCGGGCTCTTCAACCGCGTCTTGACTCCCGCCGAAGTAAAATTTCTCTACCAAGGGCCTGTTTATTCCTGGTCAACCGCCGACACCGGCACGACTGCTGTCGTAAGCGGAAGTGGACGGATGCGCGTTTGGGTAAAAGCAGAAGACGGAATCAGCAGTTGTTCGGATACCACCTTCATCACCTTCAGCAGCCCGAAAGTGCGCTTGGCTTCAGATACCATACGCTTGACTGCCTGTTCGCGCGACAGCATGCGGCTTGGCGTTGGCACGGGATGGAAATCGGTACTGTGGAGCAATGCCTCCACGGATAGTGCAGCCTGGTTCAAAGCAACAGGAAGTATCCATGTGCGAACCGAAGACAGTTTCGGTTGTTTCGCCCATGACACAGCCTGGTTCATCAATCCCGGCAAACCGAAAGCCCTGATCAGCAGCAGCGACAGCGTAAATTGTAACGGCGGCAGCGATGGCAGTCTCAGCAGCAGCGGAAGCGGTGGTTTTCTGCCCCATACCTACCGCTGGAACGATCCTTCTGCGCAGACCAGCGCAACCGCCAACGGACTCGCCGCCGGAGCCTATCGGCTTATCCTTCGCGATGCCTTTGGCTGCGCCGATACCTTGCAAGGAACTGTTCACCAGCCCACCGCTGTCCGTGTCAGCATCAGCAGCACCGACAGTGTAAATTGCAAAGCCGGCAACGACGGCAGCGCCAGCGCTACTGCCAGCGGAGGTTCAGGCGGTTACAAATACCGTTGGAATGACCCTTCGGCCCAGACAACAGCAACCGCCACCGGACTGCGCGCAGGGACCTACCGCGTGCGCGTTCGCGATGTGAAAGGTTGTGCCGATTCGCTCAATATTCC
>CANHTS010000122.1 GCA_947463435.1 Flavobacteriales bacterium
AGCGTACGAGTCCCTTGCGTCCCGCGTGTCCCACTGCCTCAGCTCAAAATCTCCGCTCAGGGCATCTTCTGAAAACGAATCCTTACAGGCGAAATACCTGCTTCTTGCCATTCGAGCAGATAAACGCCCTGCGGTAGGGTGCTAAGGTCGAGATGCAACTCAGGCCCGGCGTTGTAAGCCTTACCGGAAAGATGTACCCGTCCGTCGAGTCCGAACACCTGCCATTGGCCTGTGTGGCGCTGCAGGTCGTTGAAAAGCAGCCTGGCCGGTCCGCTCAGCGGATTGGGAGCGAGGACGAGCCGGTGAACCGAACCCGGCATTTCTGTGGTTGCGCTTGAACTGCCTGCCTGCCGGTAGCGCAACACGAAGATGTCGCTCATGCCTGCGTTGGGTATCGCATTGAAACTGCCACCGTTGACGGGAGTGAAGGAGCTGGTGAAGGTCGAGGTGAGGATCAGGTTCTCTTCGCTGTCGAGGAATACCCGACGGCCATGTATATAATTCACGCCGCCCTGCTGCCGCATCATCCAGACGGTTTTGCCGCTGCTGTCGATTTTGGCGGTGAACATGCTGCCGCTGAGTTGCCCGGTGTAATAGGCGTAGCCCTTCCGGTCGATGGCGAGCCCGTAAGCCTGGTCGATGGAGATGGTGCCGGTATCGGCTGCTGCGATGAAACGGCCATCCGGACGGTACAGCGCCACAAAGGCATCGCGGTCTGAAACAGCGGTAAGTTTGAAGCTGTCGTTCGGCGCCGGATTGAAGTCTACCGTCCTTGAATAGGCGCCGCTGATGCCAATGCGGCCGGCTGCGTTGACTGCTATGCCTGTGCTGATGTCGTCGTTGACATTGCCGAGGCGGAAAGCCCATTGAAACTGCGCATTTGCGCTGTAGCGGGCCAGGTATAGGTCTTGCGCATAACCGGAACGATGCAGGAAGAAGCTATCGCTGCTGAAATTCATATCGACCGTTTGGGCGGAGAACATCCCGGTAAGCAGGATATCCTGGTTTCGGGAGTCAATGGCGATGGCCTGGCCGCTGTTGCTGCCATAGGATCCGGTGGCATAGGCCCAACGCAGTTCCAGTTGCGGATTGTAGCGCGCCAATACGATGCTTGAGGATCCGGAGCTGCCTGACCCAAGCTGCAACGTGCTGCTGCCCGGATCAAAATCGGCCGATCCTGAAACAGAACCTGTAACAAAAAGATCACCGTTTTCACCGAGGGCCATATCGTGCAATTGCACGCTCTCGCTGGTTGATCCATTGCGCAGTGGAATAGCAATAGCCCGACTAAATGCCAGGTTTTTATCGTACCGGGCCATGTATCCGTCGTAGTAAAAGAGCCCGTTGCCTTGTACCAGAAAAGTGCCGGTTCCGGGGTCCAGGTCGATGCCGCTGCTGTTGATCCGGCCGCTGATGTATACGTTTCCGCCGGTGTCGACGCAGATGGCATGGGGGAAATCATCGCCGGTTCCACCCAAGGCAATGGCCCGCACAAAGGATCCGTTTTCACTGATTACGCTGATGAAAATATCCGTTTTCCCTTTGCTGCGCAGCCAGAAAGTATCGGTTGCGGCGGTGCCTGGGTTGGCATCCATGCTGTCGCTGAAAGTGCCGATGTAATACAATTGGCCTTTGTGATAAAAAACATCGGTGAAGGCATCGTCTTTCGGTCCGCCGAAGGAGAAGCCGTCGGTATAGGTCGGAGCCTGGGCCGAAACGAATAGGCCGCTGAAGAGAAAAGCAAGGCAGAAGAGTGATTGTTTCATATCGGATTTTTATTCAAAATTCCGACTGATGGAATCATGCCTGCTTGACGCAGCGCAGGAATCGGGCTGATAGTGCTTATGCGCTGCGGTCGGGTTGCTTGTTCGGAATCTTGGGGTGCATGTGCATACAGATTGTAAACGGTTGGATTTCAATTGTATAATGTAGATCCGTAGCGCACACAGGAGCATCTGGTGCACCAGGGGGAAATGGGTTGCATCCTGGGTTATCGTAGCTCCGATCGCACGGCAAGCCAGGAATCTGACAATTTGTGCTTGTGGGAGTTCAAATACAACCAGGGTTGCACCGATCTTCGGGAAGGATGGCGTTTCAGACTTTGATGAGCGACGAAAACTGTAACAAAAAAATACTATATTTGTTACAAAAGGGCCATATGAGTGTAGCGACAGAAATAGGGCAGCGGATTTCAGCCTTGCCGCCCGGGAGGCTTTTATTGGCATCGGATTTCGTCGATTTTGGGTCGTCGGAAGCGATCAGATTAACCCTTTTCAGATTAGAAAAACAGGGTGCGATCAAACGGGTCGCGCAAGGTATGTATGTGCGGCCGGTGATTCATCCATTGCTTGGTCCATTGCTGCCAACTGCCGAGGAAGTTGCAGATGCGATTATCCGGAGGGACAAAATACGAACCCTGCCAACTGGAGCTTCCGCACTCAATGCACTGGGTTTGAGTACACAGGTGCCTGTTAACATAGTTTTGTTGACAGACGGTTCGCCGCGGGTGATACAGGTCGGAAAAAGAAAAATAAAATTCAAGAAAACCACCCCAAAGAATTTGATGGCGAGGGGTAAAATCAGTCGTCTGGTAATCCAGGCTTTAAAGGAAATTGGAAACGGATTTCTCCGCGATGAAGAAGAGCAGCGCATTATGGCACTGTTGAAAAACGAGGCGCGTGAAGATCTTATTCACGATATACCACTCGCACCGGTTTGGATTCAGAAAATCATGCGCAAAGTACTTATTCATGAATAGTATTGACTTTTATAGCCTTGATCCGCAGGAGAAGCGGGTTTTTTTTAATTCTCTGGCGGAAAAAACAGGTATGACCCCTTTTGCTGTAGAGAAGGATTGGTGGGTAAGTACTACATTAAATTTGGTTTTCCGGCAGCCGGATGCCTCTTACATGGTCTTTAAAGGCGGTACGTCGCTGAGTAAGGCTTGGGGGCTGATACAGCGATTCTCAGAAGATTTAGACTTTGTGTTGGATGGAAAGCGCTTTGGATTTCACGGCGAGTTAGGCAAGAATCAACGCGATAAACTCCGCAAAACAGCTGGTGATTTCATCGATCAGGTTTTTGTCGAAGCACTTAAAACAGCTTTTCAGGAAGTTGGTTACTTGCAGGTACGTGTTGAACCAGATAGTAAACCAGCCAGTGATCGCGATAGAAAAATCAATATTTTCTATCCAAACGTCATACCCATTCAGGGTTATATGGAGCCAAGGGTTCAAATAGAAATCGGGGTTCGCTCGCTTTCTGAACCGAATACCCGGGTTCGAATCATTTCATTATTGGATCAACATTACCCGGAGTTTTTTGTCAGCCAGTTGCCTGAACTTATCCCCACCGTGAATCCGGAACGAACATTTCTGGAGAAAATATTTCTGCTGCACGAAGAGTTTCAGCGATCGCCGGAGAAAATGCGCGTAGAAAGAATGAGCCGGCATCTCTATGACATCATGAAACTTGCTACTACACCTTACGCAGATACTGCCTTGAATACGCCTGGATTGTACGCTAAGCTTGTGTCGCATCGCCATACCTATACGCGTGTAAGTGGTGTGGACTATAATGCGCATCAACCTCAATCTATCAACATAATTCCGCCAGCACCCGTCATTGAATTGTGGAAGGCTGATTATCTGGTGATGCTAGACCATATGATTTATGAGGCTGAACCTGCATCCTTTGATGAATTACTAACACATATCAGTGCGTTGAATGCACGAATAAATACCCTGCCGTGGAGTCTCCCTTTTGAATTTCCACGACCAGAAAAGGCATAAGGCGAACATGGGGAATGCTTGCCTTCCATGCTCACCGCAAGCCCAATGATTCGTTTCGGGTACCATGTTTTTTTATTGCCGCAATTTCGCAGGCGGTGAATCAATGAAGATAATCGGTCAAGCATTATTGCCACAAGTCTGGGAATGGCAAATCCTCCGTTATACCGACCAAATAACTTTGAGGAATTGTTTAGAATGAAAATGATTCTAAGTATTTGCCCGAAAACAAGGGGCTAGGTGTTATTCAAGGATGGTATTCACACCTCCGGCTACCACAGTGTTGCGTCAGAATATTGATTTCTTGAACGGTGGTATGGTCGTTATGACACACCGGCCGATCCGTACCCTCACTCAAACATACCCGGGCCTTCGGCGCGCGGACTGTAACGAATGGGCCTGAATCGGATCTGCAAGCCGATTTCATGGGTCGCAGGTATGCTGTTGCGCAGGGATGAAACGGTGTTTTCGAAGGAATAGAAAAATACGTATTCCTTGTGCGCTGCCTGTGCATGCAGAATAATCGCGTCTGCCTGGCTGATGCGGTACCAGTTGCGGCGGTAACCGAGCGAAAAGCCAAATCCGTTGCGCACAAATTCCGTGCTGGCATTGAACTGCGAAAAAGGTCCCTGCCTTACGGCGACGGCCTTGAACCGACAGGCGGCATAATCGCGCCGGTCGGCCGTGGGAAGGCGCAGGTTGTAGCCTCCGTGCAGTGTGTATCGCCGCGGAATGCGGTTGTCGAGGATGCCGGTATAATCGAACAGCGGCCGCGTGATGTTGTGCATCGCCAGGCCCACCTGGAACTTTTCAGTAAACAAGGCCACGCCCGCGCCGAGGTCGATATTCTCGACCTGATCCACGCGCAGGGGCTCGGCACTCGGCCTTACAACCCCTTTGGTATAATCGATCTGGTCTTCGAAACGCAAACGCGCCAGGGCAATCCCCTGGCTGCGGTATCCGGTAGTGAAACCGAATTGCAGCGTCTGGTTGCGGTGATTCAGCGGCAGGTTATAGGAATAGACGGCATTGATCTGGGTGCCGCGGTAACCTGTCGGTCCGGCTGCATCGTGGATTACATAACCGCCCAGCGCTCCAGCCTGTCCGTTGATGCGCTGATCGAATGAAAAGAAAGTGGAACGGTAGGCTGCATCGCGCCCCCATTGGTTGCGGTAAAGGGAAGTGAGCCTTCCGGCAGCGCGTCCGTCTTCGCCGGTGGCCGATCCGCAGAAAGCCGGATTGGTGTGCACCGCCGATTTGAGGTATTGGTTGAAATACAAGTCCTGACCTTGGAGAAGGTTCCAACACAAAAGCAAGCTGAGTAAGGGAATACGCTTCATCGTATCAGGCTGACTTTTCCGGTATGGGTTACGTATTGCTGGGTGCCTTTGAGCCGGGCGCGCAGCCGGTAGGTATAAGATCCGCCCGGCACCTGTTCGCCCGAAGCAGTGCGGCCATCCCAGCGCTGCTGGTTGGGCGAGGCGCGGAAGACCACGGCGCCCCAGCGGTCGTAAATCGTGAATTCCTCCACATCGAATATCGATGGCATGCCGAAGCCTTCGTTCAGGTTGTCGGTATTCGGGGTGAAAGCCGTAGGCATGATGTCTTCAGGCAGCAGTACCACGGTGAAATAGGCGGTGTCTTCTCCTTCGCAGCCTTTGCTGTTGCGGGCGGTCACTTTCACGGTGCCCGATTCGGTGAATATGCCGCGCGGCCTTTCGCTGTTGCCGGGGCCGAAGACGGTGCCGGGTGTCCAGTTATAGGTATAGCGTCCGGCCGGGAACACCTCGGCTTCGAGGTCGTGTACCATGCCGAACATGGTGATGCGGTTGCCGCGGATTTGTACGGTGATGGGGTCGGGTTCGTCGAAAGTTACCTCGGCCGAATCGCTGCAGCCGCGGAAATCGCGCACTACGACGCGGTATTGGCCGGCCGGCAGGTTGCTGGCGTTGGCGGTAAACTGGGGCGGATTGCTGTTCCAGTTCCAGCTGTATGGCGTAGTACCTCCGCTGGTCACGGTATTGGCAGCGGCGTCGCTGAGGCGGTAACAGCTTACCGGGAAGGTCTGGGTGATGCGGATGCGCAAGGGGGCAGGTTCGCGCACCAGGGCAGAAGCGGTGTCGGTGCATCCTTTGCTGTCGCGCACGGTTACGAGGTAGCGGCCCTGGCGCAGGCCGAGCGCATCGGGTGTTCGTTGCGCAGCGGGGTCATTCCAGAGCCAGGTGATGGGTGCTACGCCTCCTGAAGCGGCAGAATACAAGGCGCCATCGCTGCCGCCGAAGCAGGCAATCTGATCCACCCGGGTGATGGCTACGTCGAGGCGTTCAGGTTCAGCAACCGATGCCTGGAGCGAATCGCTGCAGCCGTAGATATCGCGCACCACGGCTTTATAGGTTCCGCGGCGCAGGTTGATGGCCGTGGACGCCAATTGACCGAAGAGATCGTTCCAGCGCCAGCGGTAACCGCCGCTGCCGCCGCTCGCGGTGGTGTGAAGACGACCGTCGTTGCCTCCGAAACAGCGCACACTGTCGTTGCCGCTGAGGCTGATGCGCACCGGTGCAGGCTGGAATACGCTGCCCATGGCCGTGTCGCTGCAACCATATACGTCGCGCAGGGTGGCGATATAGCTGCCGGGCCGCAGGTTGCCGGCGATGGATGTGCGTTGCGCTGCGGGGTCGTTCCATTGCCAGCGGTAGCCGCCTGAACCGCCGCTGCCGCCTGCTTCAAGGGCACCATCTTTTCCGCCGAAGCAATTGACGCTGTCGCTGCGCAGGATAAAAGCGAGCAATTGCACCGGTTCGTTAACCGTGGCGTTCATGGAGTCGCGGCATCCGCGGATATCGGTCACCCGCACACGGTAGGTTCCGCGGCGCAGATTCGATGCCCGGGTTCCGGTTTGCCGTGCCGGATCGGTCCAGCTGAAGCTCAGCGGACCCCGACCTTGTTGCACACGCACCTGCAAACTGCCATCGCTGCCGCCGAAGCAGTTCACGCTGTCAGACAGGATGCTTAGGATCATCGGCAAAGGCGCATGCACGGTAGCAGTTATCGAATCGCGGCAGCCTTTGCGGTCGGTCACGCGGACGCGGTATACGCCGGGGAAGAGATTGGAAGCCAGTGCTGTGGTTTGCCTGAACTGGTCGTTCCACTGATATTGGTATCCGCCGTTGCCGCCCTGGGCTTGTGCCATGGCGCGCCCGTCGCTGCCGCTGAAGCAGCGCACGCTGTCCGTAAAGCTGATTGTTGCCAGCAGCCGTGTCGGTTCTGCAACAACGCGGCTGATGGTATCGCTGCAACCCTTGGCATCGCTCAGGCGTACGAGGTAACGGCCGCGGCTGAGGTTGATGGCCGATGGTGTGCGTTGTGCAGCCGGGTCGTTCCAGAGATAGGCGTAGGGAAGTGTTCCGCCTGTGCCGGCGGCCTGGATGCGACCGTCGGATCCGCTAAAGCAGCGTACACTGTCAACTGCGGTGATGCTGACGCGCAGCCTTGCCGGTTCGTCCATGCGGAATACCGCCGAATCGGAACATTGGTATTGGTCGTACGCCCAGACTTTCCAATTGCCTTTGGGCAGGCCGGTGGCGGTGGATGTGGTCTGTTTGGCCGGATCGTTCCATAGGTAGCGGTATAAGCCATTTCCGCCGGATGCAATCACCGTGATGCTGCCGTCTGAGCCGCCAAAGCAGCGCACGGAATCGATCCGCATCATACTAATCCTCACACGGTCGGGCTCCTTGAGATCGATTTCCATCGAGTCTTTGCAGCCATTGTAATCGGTAACGCGTACAAAGTATTTACCTGCCTTGAGGCCAAAGGCGGTGGAGCTGGTTTGCCTGGAGGGGTCGTTCCAGAGATATCGGTACGGCCGTGTTCCGCCTGAGGCCAGGGCACTGAGGGCACCGTCGCTGCCGCCAAAGCAATCCACGCTGTCGTTCATGCCGAGGCTGAGATACATCAGATCGGGTTCGTACAAGGGAATATTGAGCGAATCGGCACAACCTTTCACATCGCGAACGCGCACGCGGTAGGTCCCTGCGCGCAGTCCGGTGGCGGTTGCTGTTGTCTGGGCCGAAGGGTCATTCCAACGGTATTTGTAACCGCCTGAACCTCCGCTGGCAGTAGC
>CANHTS010000123.1 GCA_947463435.1 Flavobacteriales bacterium
CCGCCGATTCCAACGCCGCCGCTGAGGTGAACATCTTTGCCAATCTGAGCGCAACTGCCTACCGTCGCCCAGGTATCTACCATGGTGCCGCTGTCTACATAGGCTCCGATGTTTACATACGACGGCATCATGATCACTCCGGGTGCAAGGTAGGCACCGTGGCGCGCGATGGCATGCGGTACAACGCGAACACCCAGGCCTGCATAGCCCCGTTTCAGCGGGATTTTATCGTGGAACTCCATTGGTCCGGCTTCCAGTGTTTCCATCTCGCAAATCGGGAAGTACATCAGCACCGCTTTCTTCACCCAATCATTCACTTTCCAGTTTCCCGTTCCGTCAGGTTCTGCAACGCGCAACTTGCCCTTGTCCAGCAGCTCAACTACTTCCCTGACTGCCTGTCTGGTACTTTCTTCTTTCAACAGACTTCTTTCATCCCATGCTGCTGCGATCAGCGCCTCTGTATTTTGCATTGGCTCGTTATTTGCAGCAAATTTGCAAACCTTTCCGCGAAAACATGTCATTGCGTTTCCTACTACCCCTGATTTCCCTGCTTGGGCCGTTTGTTCAGCTGCGTGCACAAGACCGTTTGCTGACCATTGAAGAAGCATTTTCACCGATGCTGCAGCCGCGCGGACTGGCGCAGTTTGGCTGGATTCCGGAATCGAACCGAATCGCCTGGGTGGCCAATGCCGGTGGCGTGCAAAAACTCGTTCAATACGATGCCTACAACCGCACAACAGATACAGTTGCCACACTTGCTATTTTGAAACAGGCACTGGGCGAAGCCGGAATGAATACCGCTAAATTTATGGGTTTCCCTGCCCTCAACTGGATTGATCCGGATAAGTGCTGGTTCGTTTGGGAAAATAAATTGATTCAGTTCATCATTCCTGAACGCAGGGCGGAAATACGGCGCGTAATCCCTCAAGGCGCTGCCGTCACCAATATCGCCCCCAACACACTCAATGTAGCCGTGCAGCTGAACAATAACCTCAGCGTTATCACTTCCGAGTTCACCCGGCGCATTACCGACGATGGCGGAAACGGAATTGTGTATGGCGAAGCTGCGCACCGGAGCGAATTCGGTATTACCGAAGGATTGTTCTGGAGCCCGTCTGGCAAACAGCTTGCGTTTTATCGGCAGGATGAACGCCGGGTAAGCAATTATCCGCTGCTCGACATCAACAGCCGGCCCGGAACACATAACCTGATCAAATATCCTTGCGCCGGCGACAGCTCACATACCGTAAGCGTTGGTGTTTACCATGCAGACCTGCAACAGGTGGTGTATTTGAAAACAGAAGGTCCTTACGATCAATATCTTACCAATATCACCTGGTCGCCCGATGGCAAGCACATCTATGTAGCCATTGTAAACCGCGAACAAAATAAAATGCGTCTGGTGCGCTACGATGCCCTGAGTGGAATGCCGGATCGCGTATTGTTCGAAGAGAGCAATGAAAAATGGGTTGAACCCGAACACGGGCCGGTGTTTATTCCCGGCGATAACGGGCGATTCATCTGGTTCAGCGAACGCGATGGCTGGAATCATTTGTACCTCTACAACAGTCAGGGGAAACTCCTGAATCAGGTTACAGTTGGGAAATGGATCGTAACCGATGTGGTCGGATTCAGTAAAAATGGTGAAACCGTATTCTTTATCGGCACCAAAGACGGTCCGCTCGAACGCCATCTGTATTCCGTGCGCATCAATGGCGGAATGCCGCAACGCATCACCCGGGTGCAGGGTACGCATGCCATCCTTCCCAATAATGATTTTACGCTTTTTGCCGATGTGTACAGCAACCGAGAGACGCCGCGCCGCTACGATGTGGTTCAACCCGACGGCGAGGTACGTGCCAATATCTTCTCAGCGGCCAATCCGGTGGCGAATTTCCGTCTGGGCCGCACGGAAATATTCCCAGTCTTGAACGGCAGCACGTTGCTGTATTCCCGCGCCATCCTCCCGCCCGATTTTGACGCGAAGCAGCGCTATCCGGTTGTGATTTATGTGTACGGCGGTCCGCATGCCCAAATGATTACGGAGACCTGGCTCGGCGGCGCCAACCTCTGGATGCATTACATGGCGCAGAAAGGATACATCGTATTTACACTCGATAACCGCGGCTCTGCCAACAGGGGCTTCGACTTTGAAAGCGCCATTTTCCGCGACCTTGGAACCGCAGAACTCGAAGACCAGATGCTCGGCGTGCGCTATCTGAAACAGCTTCCATACGTGGATACCAACCGCATCGGCGTGCACGGCTGGAGTTTCGGTGGTTTTATGACGACCACCATGATGACAAGGCAGCCGGAAACCTTCAAGGTTGGAGTAGCCGGCGGGCCGGTGATCGACTGGAAATACTACGAAATCATGTACACCGAGCGCTACATGGATCGTCCGCAGGAAAACAAAGAAGGCTATAACCGCTCCAGCCTGCTCAACGCGGCTGCGAATCTCCGTGGGCGTTTACTTATGATACACGGCACAGACGACGATGTGGTGCTCTGGCAACACAGCATGCTCTTCGTTGAACAGGCGGTGAAGCAACGCAATGCGAATCTGGATTACTTCATCTATCCCGGCCATAAGCACAATGTGGTAGGACCGGACCGTGTTCATTTGTATAAGAAGGTTTCGCAGTATTTCTTTGACTTCCTGTGAGACAAGGGAAAGGGGAGGTGCAGATTGTAGAGTGTCCGCGTGACGCTATGCAAGGGCTGCCGTATCATGTGCCTGCAGAAAAGAAGATTGAATACCTGCGGACTTTGTTCGATTGCGGTTTTCATACGCTCGATTGCGGAAGCTTCGTTTCTGCCGCTGCTGTACCACAACTGGCCGATACAGCGCAGGTATTGCAAGCCACCGCTGCAGAAAGCGATGGGAACCGTTTGCTGGTGATCGTGGCCAATGAGCGGGGTGCAAAAGAGGCTCTTGCGTTTCCCCAGGTGCAATTTCTCGGTTTTCCGTTCTCGGTTTCTGAAACTTTCCAGTTGCGGAACACCAATACCACCCGCGAAGAAGCTGTAAAGCGCCTGCTGCGCATCCGCGACTTGGCAGCAGAAGCCGGAAAAGAATGCGTGGTATACCTCAGCATGGGTTTTGGAAATCCATACGGCGACCCCTACAGTCCGGAAGATACAGCGCGCTGGGCAGAGCGGATGGCAGCTTATGGCTTCCGCTATATTTCGTTGAGTGATACGGTTGGTGCGGCCGATCCGGCCCATGTGGCGCAATTGTTCGGCGAATTGATTCCGCGTTTTCCGGAGGTGGTTTTCGGAGCCCATTTTCACAGCGTTCCCGGTGGCTGGCGGGAGAAAGTAGATGCAGCACTGGATGCGGGTTGCCGCCGTTTCGACGGAGCAATTAAAGGTTTTGGAGGATGCCCTTTCGCAGCCGATGCGCTAACCGGAAATCTGCCTACTGAGTTGTTGGTGGATTACCTGGAAAGCGAAGGTTGGGAAACCGGGATCGATAGGGAAGCATTGGCGTCGGCGGTAGCCAAGGCGCCGGCGATATTTCAATAATATCGACATTGCCGTAACGCCGTGTTTAGGGCGAATGAAGGGATCCAATGCCTGGATTCGGGAACATTACTTAAGTGCTCTGTTTATGTGCGAGCCGGAATTATTGTTAAGTCCACGGGCATTGGGAACATCGCATGGGCGCTTGCCGTCCTTTTGGGGACGGAATATTGGTAGAAAACAGGCTTTACAACGGGTTTATTAGTCCCTTTAGGGACGAAACAATAGCTGGAATTTTGGCAGAAATGCAATTTTCGACAAGACCCGTGTTCCCGTCCCATACAGGACGGATATTTCACGTAGGTTCGATTTTCTACCAAGCTTTTGTGCCTACGGCACAGCAGCACCGGTTTTTTCGCAACATCAATTTCCAAAACTTCAGCGTAACCCAGCCTGCGCTCAGCCTGGTGTATTTGCTCACGCTGCTTTTTGTGTTCTATAGCCTGGTTACTGCCGCACGGAAACGAAGAAAGCAGCAAGAAGGTTCCCGGAAACAGGGTGGATATTTGACAATGGCCGGCCGCCGGAAAGGTGCCTAGCCTGCCAAAACGCAGTTGTTTTTTTGCGCATTCCCATTTCTTTGCTAAATTGATGCGCTCCAAAGCGATCAAAAACTTATCAATGGCTTATGCGGTGGTCGATATCGAAACCAATGGCGCTGCTCCCGGAGCGGGAACCGTAACCGAACTTGCGGTATGCATTACGGACGGGCAGCGCATGCTGGGGCGCAGCGAATGGCTGATCCGGCCGGATGCGGCCATCAGTCCGTTCGTGCAGCGGCTCACCGGCATACGCCCCGAAGATGTGGAGGATGCGCCTTCATTCCGGGAACTGGCGCCGGAGATAGCTGCCCGGCTCGAAGGTCATGTTTTCGTGGCACACAATGCGGCATTTGACCATACCTACCTGCAGCGCGAATTTGAAGCCTGTGGCGAGGGCTATAAAGGGTTGTGGAAGGAGGGGCGTCTGTGTACCGTGCAACTCGCCCGCAAGGTTTGGCCGGGCCAGGCTTCCTATTCGCTGGGCAATATCTGTGCAGCACTGGGCATAGCTGTTGAACACAGGCACCGGGCCGGAGGCGATGCTGAAGCGGCATTGAACCTCTTGCACCGCGCCACCGAACTAAAAGGCGCCACCTTCCTGGAATCGATGGTAAAACGGCGTGCCGTATTGCTTCCGGCCGGGATACAAGCCGACGAACTTCCGGAACATCCTGGAGTCTACTATTTCCTCGATGCCAAAGGGCGCGCGATATACATCGGCAAAGCCATCAACCTGCGCAAACGCATCGTTTCCCATTTTAGCCGCAATGGCAAGGGGGGAGAATGGCTGCAGCGCGTAGCGGAGATCCGCACCGAACCCGCAGGCAATGAACTGGCTGCGCTGCTGCTGGAATACCTGGCTATCCTGAAACACAAACCTGAATACAATGTACAAGGCCGTTTCCCGTTGCAATTGTACCATTTGTTCATTTACAGTAACCGCGCAGGCCAGCCCAAACTGGCCATAGCCCGCGGCAAAAAGCCGGAACAGGTATTGCAAACGTTCCGCAGCCGCGATGCAGCCCGCGACGCCTACCTGAAACTACTCGAAACGCATGCCATTTGCCCGGTGTTCAATCACCAAAGCCGGCAGCGCTGTGCCAACCCCGATTGTTATTGCAAGGAAACAGCCGAAACACGCGATGCCTTGCATGCCGACCGCATGGCCGTCCTGGTACAAACGGCCACCTTGCGCGATGTCGGACGCTTTTGGGTATCCGGCACCGGCCGAACTCCTGGCGAGAAAAGCGTGCTCCTCATGGAAGACGAACAACCATTGGCTTTCGGTTTTGCACCCGAAGATGCCGATCCAACGGCAGAAGAAATTCCGGATTACCTGCAATCGCTGCCCGATGCCGCCAATCTCCGCGCACTCGTAGAACCCTTCCTTATTCACAAGAAAACATCCAACCTGTCCTCCTCCTGATACCTTTAAAACCCAGAGAAAATGGAAAAGTCAAGCATACAGAAAACACACAAGCTGCGTGAAAACCTGCGGCTGATGCGCAAGCGTTGCAAGCGGTCACAAGAAGAAGTGGCCCGCGCGCTCAGCATCACGCGCAGCGCCTATAACAGCTATGAAAATGGCATTGCAGAGCCATCCATAGAGCTGATCATCCGACTGAGCGAGTACTTCTCGCTTTCAGTAGATAAGCTCCTTAAAGTGGAATTGGCTTCCCTGCCGGAAAGTGTACTCTCGCAAATTGAGAAAGGATACGATATGGACATCAGTGGTACCCGCCTGCGTGTGCTGACCACGACTGTCAACACAGAAAATGAAGACAATATCGAACTGGTGCCCGTCAATGCAAAGGCAGGCTATACCAATGGGTACGCCGATCCGGAGTTCATCAAAGTGCTGCCGGCATTCAATCTGCCTTTCCTCAATCCGGGCCGCAAATACCGCTCTTTCCCCATCAGCGGCGACAGCATGCCACCTGTTGCCGATGGCGCTTATGTGACCGGTGAATACCTGCAAAACTGGCAACTCATCAAAAACGGTCACCCATATATCGTGGTAACCCAGAACGAAGGCATCGTCTTCAAAGTTGTTTACAACCAGATCAACGACAGCGGTACTTTGTTGCTCTGCTCCACCAATCCGCAGTATCAGCCCTATGAAGTAAAAGTGGGCGATGTGCTGGAAATCTGGAAGTTTGTCAATTATATCAATCCGCGCTTCGAAGAGCCGAATCCGCACCGCGACCAGCTCACCGATACCGTGCTCGACTTGCAAAAGGAAATGCTGCGCATCAAGCAAACACTGAAGAAACTGGACGATCACCACTGATCAATTGCCGGTAACGCGCAACAGGTTTTGAGTTGGATATTGCGCTGAAGCCAGGGGTAAAGCCGTGTAATGGTAAGACTTGCAGGTTGCTGAATGAACGAAGAGGAGCGCAGGGTGTTTGCTGTTGGTTCTGCTTCTGAGACAGGTTTCCGGCTCGATTTGGTTTGAAAATATTTCATCCCCCCCAAGCAGCGGATGCCAGATTCCGCAGCATTGGTTGAGGCCGTTGCGAAGGCTCCAACGGCTTGTCGGGTCTTTCGTATTTGGTTTATCCACCTTTGAATGGAGGAATTATGCAGAAACCCGGCAATAAACCGGCGGATAACAGGTTTTTTGTTCCCGATTTACCCGCATCATTCCGATAATTGCGCCCATGGAAAAAGCGGCAGATGTGCTGATAGTGGGAGCCGGTCTCAGTGGACTGAATGCGGCCTGGCACCTGCATCAAGCCGGTAAAAAAGTAGTGGTGTTGGAGGCATCGGATAAAGCGGGCGGCCGCATGCGCAGCGACCGCGTGGGCGATTATGTGTTCGACCGCGGCTTTCAGGTATTGCTCACCGCATATCCGGAGTTCAACCGCAAGGATTTCCCGGTGCCCATGGCCGGCTTGCCCCTGCACCGATTTCTGCCCGGAGCCCTCATTTTCCACCAAGGCAAGCGGTATCTCTTTGGTGATCCTTTGCGCATGCCTTCGGCTCTGGCGCCCACGCTCATGAATCCGTTGCTCAGCCTGGGCGACCTCTGGAAGACTTTCAGACTGAGGCAGGAGTTGATGCGCACTTCGCCGGAAGCCTGCTTTGATGACACCTTGCCCAACGCAGCGACGTATCTGCAACAACGCGGGTTCAGCAGCTCGTATATCGATAGTTTTTTCCGGCCATTCTTCGAAGGCATTTTCCTTGACGACCCGGCACATGTGGATGCCTCCGCATTCCGTTTCATCTACAAGATGTTTGCTGAAGGGTATGCTGCATTGCCGGCAGGTGGCATACAAGCATTGCCCGATGCTATGCACCGTGCGTTACCGCTCGGCACTATCCGCACCGGAATGGAAGTGACGGCCATAACAGAAAACTCGGTCAGCTGTGCCAACGGCGATGTGTTTCACGCGCCGGCCGTTCTTTTAACGGGCGGATTTGATCGCTTTCTGCCGCAGCAGAGCGGAATTCGCCAAACCTGGAGGCCGGTTTTGAACGTATATTTTGCAGCCGATGTAAATCCGTTGCCGCAGCCTATTCTCTGCCTGCAGCCTGATTGTGAAGCCGTGGTAGGGAATTTTACATTTCTGTCTGCCGTGGCATCCGGTTATGCCCCATCCGGAAAACACTTGCTCAGCGCCACCCATACCTGCGGACAAGCCTGGAGCGAAGCGCTGGGTGAAAAAATGCGCATGGAACTGGCTTCTCTTTTGGGTATGGCTCCGGAGCAATTGCATTATCTGCATCATTACGCCATTCCGCAAGCGCTGCCCACGCAGGAGAAGATCAGCTATGCGCCCAGGGTGCAACGCAGCGACAATGGCATTTGGCTGGCCGGCGA
>CANHTS010000124.1 GCA_947463435.1 Flavobacteriales bacterium
AATTAGCAACCTAGATGACTTTAGAATTACAGACTACGCTTTATCACTACTAAAGTATGACTATCTGATTTACAAGGATAGACTTAAGGGTAGAAAATCTTTCAATAAGAATGACCAAATTCGAGACATAAGGAGAGGCAATCACAAATTAAGAATTAAGAAATCCGCATTTGATATCACTGCAAATCAATTTACCAATTCCTTATTTATTGACCATGTATATCAAACCGAAAATATTCTTACCAAGTACATACTTCTCTATCAGATCTTAGAGCATTTCATTCAAGAATATGGAAATAAGCAAATTGATGACATTATCGCTGATTATAAAGCGGATAGAATAACCAAAAACACCCTAAAAGAGAGAATTGGAAATATAAACAAAGACAGACATCTACTGAAAAAAACCTTCGAAAAAACAGAAATTAATAGAGAAACTAGAAGTCAATTCTTAAGTGAATGTGGAGCCCTATTTGGTGACCTAAAATTAAATTTGAGCACAAACTTTGAAGACGCAATTTATGATCTTAGGAATCTTATTACTCATAATTTCAGGCTACTGACTGATCGCCCTGAGCAACTAGGCCATTTAACTCAGTTATTTGAACTGGTAATTTTAGATCTTTTGATTAATTTCAATCAGAGAGCTGAGCCCTTGAGGAATGAACAGATAGTCCCACTTATTTCACCGGCGGAAAGAATAACAAACGAAAATGGGCTTAACAATAAATATATAGGTATAAAACGAAATGCAATAAGAATGTGGAATAGTATGCTTAAGTATTTAATTATAACAGAGTAGGAGTATGCATCCAACGTTCAGGGTTGTGCCAGCGGGATATGTTTCAAGTGCTGTATTTTCTCCTTTTCTTAGGCTTAGTCCTAAAATAAAACTAATCAACTTCTAACACACCCGCCGAAAGTCGACTGCCAAATCGTCAATCCTTATTCCATGAATAGACAACTCCTCACCACCCTTTCCCTCATCTCCCTCCTCTGTCTCAGCATCCCAGCCCGGGCGCAAGACAGCAGCAGCCGGAGCCAGCTCAGCCTCAGCCTGGGTTTGAGCTTGCCGCATGGCGATTATTGGAGCACCAATTTCAACAACGATGCAGCCGGTTATGCCACACAAGGGCTTGTATTCGACCTCGCCTACGATTACCGCTTTCACCCCATGCTGGGTTTCAGCACAGTTCTCAGAAGCGCCGCCCACGGCTTTGATATCTACGCCAATGCCCGCGACTGGAGCGATTACCTCAGCAGCAGCACACCCGGCACCCGCGCCATGGTCGATGTGCAGTCGGGCGCATACAGTGCCGGCGGGCTCCTGGCGGGCATGTACGCAAGTGTCCCGCTTATGGAGAATTTGCAATTCCAGCCGCGGGTTTTGTTGGGACTGGGCACAGCTTCGCTCCCCCACCAAGTAATGGAAGCATCGGCCGGTACGACACCGCGGCTCACGATAATCCGCACGCCTGCTGCCACTTTCTCCTTTGCCTGGATACTCGGCGCCAGCGCCCAGCTCGACATGACGCAAAAGATCTTCGGCCGCCTCAGCCTCGACGCCTTCGGCACCAATGCCCGCTGGCGCGCTGTACAGGAATGGTCGATCGGGCATGCCACCGGCACGGTCACCAGCAAATTTTACGACCATTACCGCGACATCCGCACGATGAATATCAGCGCGGGTTTGGGGGTTAGGTTTTAGGAAACCACAGGTCACTGAGTAGCCGCTCGATGAACAAAAAAACAGATTAGGAAGTATCAGCGGCGTATCGAAGTGATACTCACATACAACTGCGTTTTTCCTACTGCCTCCGAATATCACTTCGATACGACTCCGCTTCGCTTCGTCTACTCAGTGACCGGCGCGGTTACGTGAATATCCTGCCCCAGCACTGCCTCCGAATATCACTTCCCCGACGAAGGTATCGGGGCAAGCTGATACGCCTCCGCTTCGCTTCGGTCTGCGATCGCGAGTGAAACCTCGCGACTACTCAGTGACCGGCGCGGTTACGTGAACATCCTGCCCCAACGCTTGCTTCGAGGATCACTTCGATATGCCTGCACTGCGTTCCGGCTACTCAGTGACCGGCATTGTCGCGTGAAAATCCTGCCCCAACGTTGCAACTACTACTCCTTCCTCCACTTATATCCTTTCGACAACGGAACCAAATCCGGGAAACTGCCGTCAATTAAAGCCTGCTTCTTTTTGCGACTCCAGCCTTGAACCTGTTTTTCACGCTTAAAAGCCTCTTCAATGCTATTGAACCCAGCAAGATGTACCAGGCGAACCGGTAGCCGCTTTCTTGTGTAATACGAACCTGAACCGGTCTGATGTTCATTCAGCCGCCGTTGAATATCCGTAGTGCTACCGGTGTAATAAGACCCATCCGAACATTCCAAAATGTACATAAAAGCGTTTTGCATAGCTATTTTTCAACTATAAATCCAAAAATACTTCTAATTGTTAAACCTTTAGGTGTACAACCACACAAAAAAACACCTTGGCTTCGTTCAAAGCCGGGACGCAATGGCAATTCTGCGCAGCCACCGCCGGTCACTGAGTAGCCGCTTGATGAACAAAATACAGATTAGGAAGTATCAGCGGCGTATCGAAGTGACACTTGCAGATTTCCGTGTTCTTTTCTCACTGCCTTCGAGTATCACTTCGATACGCCTGCACTGCGTTCCGGCTACTCAGTGACCGGTATCGTCACGTGAACATCCTGCCCCAACACTGCCTCCGAGTATCACTTCCCCGACGAAGGTGTCGGGGCAAGCTGATACGTCTCCGCTTCGCTTCGGTCTGCGATCGCGAGTGAAACCTCGCGGCTACTCAGTGACCGGCATCGTCACGTGAACATCCTGCCCCAACGCAGCCACCGCCGGTCACTGAGTAGCCGCTCGGAGCCGGTGGTTGAGCCTGTCGAAACCTCTCCTCTTTGTATCTTTATCCCGCGAGGGTAGAGCCCGCCAATCGTGAAAATCCGTGTCCCAGTTTCGAGGGGGGTTAGAGCGAAGAGGAAAGGTTTCCCCGACTGAAAAAGTCGGGACGGGCGCTCAACCACCGGCAAGCGTAGAATTCAGTTTTCAGGTTTCGACTGCCCGCCCTTTGAGGGCGGGCGCTCAACCACCGGAAAGCGTAAAATTCAGTTTCCAGGCCAAACAAAACCCATTTGTCAAGTTTTTTGCATCGTTTACTCGATACATGCTCCCATTTCCTATCTTTGAACAAGCATGGGCGTATCCAGCAAAATACAGCAACAGATTGAGGGTTTCAGCGAAGGCAGAACATTCGGATATGCCCAATTGAATGTTGAGCGGCAGGAGTTTATGGCTGCCGCCAAAGCACTCGAACGCATGCGCTCAAAAGGCACCATTCGCCGCCTATCGCCAGGTTTGTTCTATAAGCCTGTGCAAAGCGTATTTGGCGAATTGCTGCCGGCCGAAGACCAAATATTGGATGCTTATTTGTTTGATAAGGGAAAACGTATTGCCTATCTCACCGGCACTGCGCTGTACAATCAATTAGGGCTTACAACCCAGATTCCGGCAAGCATGCGCATTGCCAGCCAACAAAAGCGCATTGCCATTTCCATTGGCACCATCAAAGCGAAAGCCGTAAAAAGCTATGTGGCAGTGACTGAAGAGAACTACCAATTGCTGGGCCTGCTCGACGCATTGAAGGATTTTAATGCTATTCCGGATCTGGATAAAGCAAGTGCCATCGACATACTTAAAAACAACCTACTTGACCTCAAGCCGGAACAAACCAGGCTCCTCATCGCATGCGCACTTGAATACCCACCCAGGGTACGCAGTTTCCTCGGTGCGCTCCTGGAATTAACGATGCCTGAGCTTGACATCAGCAAGTTGAAAAACAGTCTCAATCCATTGTCAGTGTTTCACTTTGGGTTGAACGAACTGATTGCTACCGCCGGCCAATGGCAGCTGAAATGAGGTTACACGAAGACAAAACATTGTTCAGGGAGGCTATTCTGGCAACGGCACAGCTGAAAGGCATCAGAGAAATTTATATCGAGAAGGATTACTGGGTAACTTTCGCGCTGCATACCCTTTTCCACGATGCAATTGGAAAAGAATTGGTTTTCAAGGGTGGAACGGCATTGTTGAAATGCTTCCATGTAATTAACCGCTTTTCGGAGGATATCGACTTGGTGGTGGTACGTAAGACTGGCGAGTCGGGAAATCAGCTGAAATCAAAGATTCGCAAAATATCCGCTTGCATCCATCATACATTACCCGAAACTGAAATCCCCGGTTTAAGCAATAAAGTGGGCATGATCCGCAAGACTGCGCATGTTTATCCCCGATTGTTTGCCGGTTTGTTCGGACAAGTGCGCGACACCATCATTGCCGAAGTATCCTGGCTGGGACATTTTGAACCTTACATGCAAGCCAAGGTTCATTCGTTTATCTATGAGATGATGCGGGAAAGAAATCAATTACAGCTTGCCCGTGACTTTAACATGGACCATTTGAAGTTCAGGTGCTTTGCCAGGAAAGAACGCTGTGCGAAAAAATCATGAGTCTGGTGCGATTTTCACATTCCGCCGACCCTGTATCCGACCTGCGGAATAAAATCAGGCATATTTACGATCTCCAAGCCATGTTGCAGGATACCGCCATAAATTCATTCCTGCATTCAGATGCCTTCCAATCCATGCTGTTGCGTGTCGCACAGGATGATTTTGTGGGTTTTAAAAACAACAACGGCTGGTTGTTATTTCATCCGGAAACTGCCATGCTATTCACAGACGTAGAAGGAACCTGGTCGAAAATCAGAAATGCCTATACCGGCGGTTTCAACGAATTGGTCTTTGGCCCCTTACCAGACGAATCTGTCATGATAGAGACCCTGAACATCATAAAGACGCGACTGCAGCAAGTCAACTGGATATTACAGCCGGACCAGCGCTAATTGAATGGTGTAGATCAATGAATAGCAACGAAGCCTGGTGGTTGAGCGCTTGTAGCGAAGCGGAAAGCACGCCTGCCCCGACTTTTTCAGTCGGGGAAACCTCTCCTCTTCGAATCCAATTTTCACGGTGGTTGAGCGCTCGCCCCGACAGTTTTCGTCGGGGCATTTCGACTACGCTCCACTTCGTTCCGCTCGCTCAATGACCGTGGAACATAGAATTCCAAACCCACACTATGCTTGAGCCACCTGACCCAACGCAGCCACAGCAGGTCACTGAGTAGCCGCTCGATGAACATGATGCAGAGTTGGAGTTAACAGCGGCATATCGCCGTGCCCCTATCGCAGGTAGGGGAAGTGATACTCACATACAACTGCGTTCTTCCTACTGCCTTCGCATATCACTTCCCCGACGAAGGAGTCGGGGCAAAAGGAATATAGTTGCGAAGAGGAAAGGTTTTCCCGACTGAAAAAGTCGGGACGGGCGCTCAACCACCGGCAAGCGTAAAGTTCCGTATCCAGGTTTCGACTGCCCGCCCCTTATTGGGGACGGGCGCTCAACCACCGAAACCATTCAAGTACAAGATATTGTACATTCTGTTGTACCTTTGAATTAGCAAACGCCATTCCGATGAAAGCCATTTCCATATCCACCTTGCGCAAAGACATGAAAACGTATTTCGACTATGTAACGAAGTCGATGGAAGTGATCATTGTGCCCCGGAACAAGGAAGAAGAGGCGATAGTGATCATGTCGATACAGGAATACAACGCGCTGAAAGAGACGGAGCATTTGTTGTCGAGCACGGCGAACCAACAGCGGCTACAGGAGTCGCTCGACCAGATGAAACGCGGCGACACCAAGCCTTTTGAACTGTAAAAGGCTTCGGATTCTATGGCTATGCTGATCGAGTTCACGGCCCATGCCTGGGAAGATTTTTGTTACTGGCTGGACCATGATACCGAAATGGTGCTCAAAATCAAGGAGCTGTTGCAGGCCATCCGCAAGGAACCTTTCAAGGGAATCGGCAAGCCGGAACCTTTGAAATTCGGGCTGCGCGGATGCTGGTCGCGGCGCATCACCTCAGAACACCGGCTTGTGTACATTATCAGCGGCAACAAGGGCGTAGATCAGCGTTGTACGGTGATTCAATGCCGCTTTCATTATGATGATAAGTGAGGGGTGGGTAACACCGCCGGTCACTCGCAGCCGGTGGTTGAGCCCCGTCGAAACCTCTCCTCTTCGAAACTAAAGCCGCCGGTCACTGAGTAGCCATTCGCAGCCGGTGGTTGAGCCGCGGAACACGGAATTAAAGAAATCCTACCGCGGCGAAGCGCAGCGAAGCCGTCCCGACACCTTCGTCGGGAAAACCCCTCCTCTTCGAAACTAAAGCCACCTGTCCCAACGCTGCCACCGCCGGTCACTGAGTAGGAGCTCGATGAACAAAAAAAACAGATTAGGAAGTATCAGCGGCGTATCGCCGTGCCCCTATCGCAGGTAGGGGAAGTGACACTTGCAGATTTGTTGCTTCTTTATCATTGCCTTCGAAGATCACTTCCCCGACGAAGGTGTCGGGGCCGGCTGATACGCCCGCACTGCGTTCCGGCTACTCAGTGACCGGCAAGGTTACGTGAATATCCTGCAGGCATGAATGCAGTGGAATTCATAGCATTGGTTTCGACGAGCTCAACCACCTGCTACTCCGGTTCCCGCAACACCAGATCGCTGAAGAGGTACCAATGCCCGAGGAGCTGCACGGCGACGCAGCGAACGGCGAAGCGTTTCTTGCGCTGGGTGAATTCGCGGTACACGTAGGCGTAGAGCGGTTTGGATGTGGGGTCGCTGATCCGGAAATAGGCCGTATCGGGCGTGGCGGCACGGAAGCTGTAACGCTGGGCCTGCATGTCCTTCAACAGGCGCTTGTGGTCGCGGCGCAGGCGTGTCCAGGCCGAGGTGTGACGCCCAATGAGCATCTGCCGGTGCTGCCCGGTTTTGATGGAATCGCAAGCCACTACGAAGACGTCGCGCGAGGGGAAGAATTTGATCAGTTCAACAGCATTTTTCGCTTTCACCAATACCGGCAACAAACTGTCAGCCAATACCTGCGGACTGGTGAAGCGGTAATGGCCTGCGGTGTCTTGCGCGGATAGCCCCGAAACGCATGCCCAAAACCAAACAATGCCGGTCAGTACCTTAGCGTTCATCTTCCCCATCTTGTTCTTCGAAATAACCAATTTGCTCCAGTAGTGTGTTCCGGAATTCGTAAAAATTGTCCAGTTCACCCAACCCAAACCGCAGGCTGCCCCCACCGGCAAAATACAATTCCAGGCTATCCTGGTACACAGTGCGGGTTCGGGTGCGCCGGCCGGTGCGGATCGGAACAGCCCTTTCCAACTCACTGAATGGATAAAACTGCCGCTTCTTCCAAAAACGATTGCGCAGCAACAATCCCTTTTCATACAGGGAGTATTCCGTTAGTCCGCGTGTTTGCAAGAACATAAAGAACAATGCAATCGCGCTCATGACCCAGTACCAGATTCGCAGCACCTCAGGTGGGGTAAGGTTTTCAACAAAAGCACTAACCATAAACAATAAAAATCCAACCCCAAAAGCCGAGCCCAGCATCAGATGAAAATTGCTCTTGCCGCGAACCAGCAGTGCACCGCTGTCGGTTTCGCGATTGGACGCCGTCATGAAGCAAATTTCCATCTTTTCGGCTGAACCTCCACCGCCTTGCCCTTGTTTTGTATTCACCTTGGAAAAGCAAAACCGCACCCCCAACCGCCTGATCAAGGCGGGTAGTCCATACCTGAAACAGCACGCCTACAATCCGGTCGATTGGTTTGAATGGGGCGAAGAAGCCTGGCAGAAAGCGCAGCAAGAGAACAAGCTGGTGCTGGTGAGCATTGGCTACAGCGCCTGCCATTGGTGCCATGTGATGGAACACGA
>CANHTS010000125.1 GCA_947463435.1 Flavobacteriales bacterium
CGTTGTACCATGCCATGCCCCAGCCATGCGGCTGCCGGGCGCTGCGCACCATGAAATTGTCGAAGGAAAAGGTAGGCGTTACCGCCTGGTTGAAGTTGAGAGCTAGGATTTCACACATGGCTGTTTTGATTTTGTGAATGCAAAACTGCAGCCTGATGCTACGGCGCCGCCAGGTTTGACGACGTCGTTAAATTCTTGAAAAATAGAAATCAATCGCCTACTACCAGGTGACGAGGCAATGCAATTTTTCTTTTTCCTCCGCGCTCACCTCGAACAGTATACCAATGGCTGAATGCATTTTTGCCAAGTACGAGTTCAATGGCCCGGTTGGCTTTGTAGATGGCGTCGCGGAACGGCGCATCATCGCGGACATCAAAACAGGCATCCATGGCATCTGCACCAGCACGCCCTGCATCAGTAGATCGCAGTCTCCGATAGAAGTCGCCGGCCAACTGTTTGAGCGCGAAGCGATCCTTGTTCCGAAAACCGTCTTCATGTTGTAAGTAAAGATTATAAAGAGCGAAGGATAACGGCGGCATGCGAACTTCTTTGCTAAGGTCTGGAAACTCAAGGCGGCTTCGATAGAAGTTTACGCGCATCTCCACTGGTTTTGATTCGGCATCACGAAGCAGCGAAAGGAGAGCTGAACGACGGTCGTTCATAACCAGAAAGCGCAGCAGCGGTGCGAAATCTGCCGGTATTTCGTGGCTGCTTTCGTATTGCCGATAGGCTTCAGCCAAGGGGTCTTCGCTAATCTCCATTGATTCGGCATGGCCCGGAGTCCAATTTTCTGAGTTGTAAAATGCTGAAATCCAACCCTGCCAATCCGCGGTGACCGGTTTACTTGGTATGGAAAGGGAATAGCAAGTTGTGCCTTCGCCAATCCAAACCAGGTAACCCCAACCTTGCAAGGGAAGTTTGAGTTTGCGGCAGAGCAATTGGGTTGCCTTTTCAGGGTCGTAAGTGGCAGCAAGATCCCGGATGAGGATTTGCTGTTTGCGATAATGCAGAAGTGCGAGCCCCGGGAATTGCCTGGTCCAATACGCAGTGGCGTCCTGGCCTTCTTCAAAATTCGCAACGTTGATCTCCGGAGGGAACGCCAGCCTGCTGCCCCAATGCCGGCATGCATTGCGCAAAGCAAGCATGTGGGAAGGGTCGGTACTGCCGCTATCCGGTTGTAACAGGATCCAGGCGTTCTTCCCGAAGAAGAAATTCAGGCGTCCAGATGCCGGCTTTAAAAGCATATTCCGGTAAATATAAGGGATCGGATCAATGGCGCCGACCCTGGCGATTAACTGTCTATGGCAATATACCGCAGGAATTCGCTGCGCACACCAGGGTCGTGGAAACGGCCGTGGTAAGATGCCGTTACTGTTGATGCGGTTACGTCTTTGATACCACGACTGGCCACACAGAGATGGCGCGCATCTACTACCACTGCAACGTCTTCGGTTTGCAATACCTCTTTCAGGTGTTGTGCAATTTGAACCGTCATACGCTCCTGAACCTGGGGCCGCTTCGCGAAGTAGTCCACAATGCGGTTGAGCTTGGAAAGCCCGATTACCTTGCCACTGCTGATATATGCCAGGTGCGCTTTGCCAACAATGGGTACAAAATGATGCTCGCAAGTGCTGTGGAAGTTGATATCACGTTCCACCAGCATTTCATTGTACTTGAAGTTGTTGGTGAAAAGCGTTGCAGATGGGAGGTTCTTCGGATCCAATCCCTTGAATTGTTCTTTCACGAACATCTTGGCTACCCGGTGCGGCGTGCCTTGAAGACTTTCATCTTCGAGGTCCAGGCCCAGGATATGCATGATTTCGCGGAAGTGTTTTCCGATGAGTTCGATCTTCAGGTCGTCGTCGATGGCGAAGGCATCTTCGCGCAGGGGAGTGAGCGCTCCGGAGCCAACATGGTCCTCGCCCATGAGCTCCATATCGTGTAAGTGTTTTTTATTGTCCATGGTATTCAACGCAATTGCGCGGCGTTTCGCAGAGCCTCACTGCCAGGTCGAAACGCGCGTCAAGCCTTTTTCTTAGTTTGTGCCAGATAACGTATGCGATGTTTTCAGCGGTTGGGTTCATTTCCCTGAAATCGGCCACGTCAAGGTTCAGGTTGCGGTGATCGAAAGGCTCGCAAACCTCCTCGTCGATCATGCATTTCACATCCTTCATATCTATGAGGTAACCCGATACCGGATCGCATTCTCCTGTAACCTTCACTTCCAGCTCATAATTGTGGCCGTGATAGTTGGGATTGTTGCAGAGCCCGAAGTATTCCCGGTTCTCTTCCTCACTCCATGCGGGAACATGCAGGCGATGAGCTGCATTGAAATGGGCCTTCCTGATTACGCTGATCCGCATTGTCCGAATAGAAACCAAATGTCGATATAAAGGTTTGTTCATAGAATGAAAATCATCATAAAAAGCCCTGTTCCATTACCTCCCGAAAAGGTGTGGGCGGGCTTCAACCTCGACTTGTTGAAGAAACTGACTCCCGGAATTGTACAACTGAAAGCCGATGTGTTCGAAGGCACCCAACCCGGCTGCCGCTTCGAAATGCGGGTCGGAGCATTCGGGGTATTACAGGAGTGGAAAGGCTTGGTAACACAGGCCGGACAAACACCCGGAAGCTTTTGGTTTGTTGATGAAGGTGTGAGACTTCCCTGGCCCTTGAAAAGCTGGAAACACCTGCATGCAGTGCGGAAAAGCGCAAACGGATCCGTTGTTTACGATCTTATACAGTTCTCATGCCGGCCGAAATGGCTGAATCCCATTGTATTCTGTTTCCTATTCCCTTTATTTTCTGTCAGAAAACGGAAATATCTGGAATCCTTCTAAACTGCAACCGATTGATTGTCAGTACATTTATTTTTGTTGAATTCATATTACATGAATCTTAGACAGAAAAAATGTCAGAAATGAAATCGCAGCAAGATTTTTGAATCATAGAAAACCAGAAACGCTATGAAAAGTATGGATTTTGAAAAAATGGTAGCAGGAGAAATGATTCCACTCCGTCATTTCGCCCTCTCGCTGACCCGCAACGACGAGGATTCGAGTGACCTGGTGCAGGAAACCATGCTCAAAGCCCTGCGCTACCGCGACAAATTCGAAGAAGGCACTAACCTCCGCGGATGGCTGTACACCATCATGAAGAACAGCTTCATCAACAAGTACCGCCGCGACGTAAAGCGCAATACCTTCCTCGACTCCACAGACAATACCTATTTCCTTGACATTCCGTCGCACCGCACGGAAAATGTTGCAGAGCTAAAGTTCATCCGCCGCGACCTTGAAAACGCGATCGAGGAACTGCCACTCGAACTCAAAGTTACCTTCACCATGAACGTTGAAGGTTACAAATACCACGAAATTGCAGACGAACTCGGCATTCCCATCGGTACCGTTAAAACCCGCATCTTCGTGGCGCGCCGCTTGCTCAGAACCAAACTCGCCACCTACGGCCGCGAATTCGGTTTCGGTACACGCAAGGCCTGAGCCAACAATAAAAAGTTTTACGTTTCTGCAAACAGGGGACCAAGTCCCCTGTTTTTATTTGTACTTCGACCATGCATCTGACCTATTTCTGGCTTGATATCGGCACCCTGCTTTTTCCCCTGTTGCTCAGTTTTGACCGCAGGGTGGCCTTCTGGAAAAGCTGGAAGCACTTATTTCCGGCCATTTTTACCGTTGCGCTTTTCTTTTTAGTATGGGACTATTTCTTCACCGTCTGGAGTGTCTGGGGCTTTACCCACAAATACTTGCTCGGCATTTTCGCCGGACCGCTTCCCCTGGAAGAGATCACGTTTTTCCTTGTTGTTCCTTACGCCTGTGTCTTTGTTTATGAATGCCTGCGCATCTATTTTCCCTCCGATCCATTTCGGCGCGTGTACCCTTGGCTCAATTGGTTGTTCTTACTGCTTTGCCTGGTGGCACTCGGATTTTACCACGACCGGCTCTACACAGCCGTCACTGCGCTGTTCCTGGCAGGAACCATTGCCGCTCATATCTTCATTTTCAAAAGCCGGTACATGGGCTATTTCTACCTGGCTTGGATTATTTGCATCGTTCCGATGCTGATCGTGAACGGCGTGCTGACTTCGCTGCCGGTGGTTTGGTACAATGACACCCAGAACCTTGGATTCCGTGTGGGAACCATCCCCTTCGAAGACTTCTTCTACAACATGCTCTGCATGCTCATGAATGTCGGAATCTTTGAAATGTTGCGCCGCAGGAAGCAAAAAACTGTTTCCCTTCCTGCAGAACCAGCATCCGCTTAATTTCGCGGCCCCGTGCGCATCGCCGATCTGCTCGACCACCTTCACCGCCATACGCCCGCCGCACAAATACCGCAGCTGGCTTCGCCTGGTAAAATACTCCGACTGGAAGGAACAGCCGGCGCTGGTCCGGCCGTATTACTTGCATCGCTCTACAGCCGCCATCCGTTCCCCGTACTGGTCGTGCTCGATAACCGCGACGATGCCCTCTACTTCAAAACAGATCTCGAAAACCTGCTCGAAGGCGAACGTGTATTGTTTTTGCCTGAATCGGCGCTCAAGCCTTTCCACGCGCATACCCATCATGCCAGCTCGGTGCAGGAGCGCGCCGAAACACTCGGACTGTTGCGTAAGAATCGCTGCCGCCTCCTGGTAACCTATACCGCCGCCGCCGCAGAGCTGGTGATAGAAGAGGCGTTGTACGAAAAGAATACCCTCGAGATATCGGCAGGGCAGGAGATAGACACCGATTTCCTGATGGAGTTCCTGCAAGAAAACGGTTTTCACAGGGAAGAATTTGTGTTCGAGCCAGGCCAGTTTTCCATCCGCGGCGGCATCATCGACGTTTTTAGCTTTGCCCATGAACATCCGTACCGCATCGAGCTCAACGGCAACCAGGCGGAGAGCATCCGCACCTTTGATATCAATAACCAGCTCTCGCTGAAAGAAATCGGATACTTCACATTGGTTCCCGATATTCGTTCAGGTGCCATTGCCGAACGACGTGTAGAGCTCACCGAATACCTTGACCCGAATACCGTTCTGTGGATGCGCGATCCGCAATATCAGGTTGATATTGTGACCAAAGGCTGGGAAGAGGCGCTGCAGGAGTTTCATGCCCGAACGGCCCGGGAGGAAGAAGCCTTCCACCCCAAGGCGCGTTACCTGTTGCCCGGTCAGCTGCGCGAATGGCAAACGCGTTTTCCTTTGGTAGTTTATGGATCGGAAGCGATCAAAGCCGACCATGTGTTGAGCTTTCATCAACAGCCACAGCCGCGCTTCCACCGCAATTTTGAAATGCTGATCCGCTGGATGCAGCAAAACGATGCCGCGAAAATCAAGACCGTGGTCTTCAGCGAAAACCCGCGCCAGATCGACCGTTTGCATACCATTTTCAACGACTTAAACGCGGGCGTTGAATTCGAAGCGATCTACCACGGGCTATCGCAGGGTTTTGTGGATGCGGACGCAGGTTTGGCGCTCACCACTGAGCACGAACTCTTCGACAAGTATTACCGTCCACGTTCAAGGCAGCGCTACAGCGCCAATACAGCGATGACCTTGCGCGAGCTCAGGAACCTGCAGCCGGGCGATTATGTCACACATATCGACCATGGTATCGGCCGCTTCGGTGGCCTGCAGCGCATGGAAGTGAACGGCGTAACACAGGAAGTGGTGCGCATCGAATACAAAGACGGTGATTTGCTGTACGTAAGCGTCAACAGCCTGCACAAGATTACGCGTTACAGCAGCAAAGACGGCAAACCGCCTGTCATGCACAAGCTCGGAAGCCCGGCCTGGGAAAAACAGAAGAAAAGCACCAAGAAGAAGGTTAAGGATATCGCCCGCGAGCTCATCGCCTTGTATGCCCGTCGCAAGGCGCAGCCGGGTCACAACTTTGCGCCCGACAGTTATTTGCAGGTCGAAATGGAAGCCTCGTTTTTCTACGAAGACACGCCCGATCAGGCGAAGGCTACCGAAGACGTAAAGCGCGATATGGAAAGCGAGCATCCGATGGATCGCCTGGTTTGCGGAGATGTGGGTTTCGGAAAGACAGAAGTTGCCATGCGCGCTGCCTTCAAAGCGGCAACTGACGGGAAACAGGCCGCCATTCTGGTGCCAACTACGATCCTCGCGCATCAGCACTATCGTTCCTTTGTCAAACGCCTACGCGGTTTTCCTGTGACGGTCGACTACCTCAACCGCTTCAAGTCGGCGCGTGAACAGAAAGAAACCCTGAAACGGGTGAAGGAAGGGAAAGTGGATATCCTCATCGGAACGCACCGTCTGCTCGCCAAAGACGTGGAGTTCAAGGATCTGGGTTTACTCGTGATTGACGAAGAACAGAAATTCGGTGTCGGCAGCAAGGAGAAACTCAAGGAGCTTCGGGTGAATGTAGATACGCTTACCCTCACGGCAACGCCCATACCGCGCACCCTGCATTTTTCGCTCATGGGTGCCCGCGATCTCAGCATCATCAATACGCCGCCTCCCAACCGGCAACCTGTGCATACCGAATTGCAGGGTTTCAACCGCGATATCATCACCCGGGCCGTGCAATACGAAGTGAACCGCGGCGGGCAGGTGTTTTTCATCCACCACCGCGTGAAGGATATCCATGATGTGGCCGCCATGATAGAAGACTGTGTTCCGGGTGTGAAAGTGGTCGTGGCGCATGGACAAATGGGCGGCGACGAACTCGAAAATGCCATGGTGCGCTTTGTGGAAGGAGAGTACGATGTGCTCGTAGCCACAACGATCATCGAAAGCGGGCTGGATATAGCCAATGCCAATACCATCATCATCAACCATGCGCACATGTTCGGACTCAGCGATCTGCACCAAATGCGCGGCCGGGTGGGGCGCAGCAATACCCGTGCATTCTGCTACCTGCTGGCGCCGCCTATGCACACCCTGACCGACGAAGCCCGCAAGCGCCTGCGCACGATTGAAGAGTACAATGAACTTGGTTCCGGTTTCCAGGTGGCCATGCGCGATCTCGATATCCGCGGTGCAGGGAACCTGCTCGGCGCTGAACAAAGTGGTTTTATCAGCGAAATGGGCTTTGATATGTACCACAAAATCCTGGATGAAGCCGTTCGTGAACTCAAGCAGGAAGAATTCAGCGAGGTGTTCGGCGACCAGCCGGAAGACATCGGCAGCCGCGAATGTGTGGTTGAAACCGATTACGAAATGCTGATACCACCGTGGTACGTAAGCAGTGTTTCCGAACGCCTCAGTCTATACAATGAGCTTGCTGGTGTGGATACAGAGCTCGGCCTACGCGCCTTCGCCGATAACCTGCGCGATCGCTTCGGAAAATTGCCCGATGAGGTGATTAGCCTGCTCGATACCGTGCGACTCAAATGGGTTGGCAAGCGGCTTGGTTTGGAGAAGATTTCCCTCGGCCGCGGTGGATTGCGCATGTTCTTCCCGGGCGACCCGCAAGCGCCCATCTATGGCAGCCAATCGTTTCAGCTCATGCTCCAGTTTGTTGCCACGCGTCCGGATAAGTTCCTGCTCAAGCAAACCGACAAAGCCCTCATCCTCAGTGCACTTCGCGTGGAAGACCTTCACCAGGCGCTGTTTGTGTTGGATGAAATGGAGCAGGCTTGCGCAGCCGAGCGGTCGGAAGACTGATTTCGAAAGACAACATCGGTTTTTCCATCCACCGCCTGTAATTTTTCAGTGTAGACCGTAACGGCCCCTGTTACCCATAATGGTAGCGGCATTGCAGGATATGCAGCCTGTCTTCCTTCACTTTATATACCAGCC
>CANHTS010000126.1 GCA_947463435.1 Flavobacteriales bacterium
CGGTAAATGAATTTATTGCTGGCACCGCCGTCGAGCACCACCCGGAGGCTGTCGTCGCAAACGAGGATAGAGTCTGCACAGCGCGGAGCCGGGCCGGGGAATACGTCTACGATACGGGTGCGTACAACGGAGTCAAATGCTCCGCAAATGCCGGGAATCCGAATGACGAGTCGGGCTGTGTAGCTGCCAGGCAATTCATAGCGGTGGGTTACGCTGCGGCCGGTATCCGATTCTCCGTCGCCGAAGTACCAGGTATAACCGAGTGCATTGCTTCCTGAACCGCGGAAGGTCACCGGGAAACTGGGGCAGCGGTTTGGCTGCACTACCTGCAGGTCATAGCGCAAGTCTTCGAAATTGGCACCGGAGTAGTATCCATAGCTTTCGTACTGCCCGAAACCGTAAGTCATCACCTGGAATCCGCTGTCGCATTCGAGGGTATGCGCTCCGTTAAACGCCAGTTTGATCTGTGCATAGGCCATGTTGCTGCAGGCGGTTCTCCAACTCGCTGCGGCTATTGCGTTGCCGTTGAGTCTGACGCGGCCGGTGAATTTTTGGTTGACTATGATGTTGACGTAGTGGTTGGTCAGGTTGTTGGTGTTGGCGGTACCCACCACCGCTTTGCGGACCGTTTGGTCCATCGCGGGAATGTTCACCATCATTGGGTCACCATCACTCAGCCCACTGCATGATTCGCCTTTCATATACTGCACTACCATAACCGGTTTGTTGGCTGTAATACACTGGGCGGCCTGGGTGGTAACATTTTGCTGGTACCAGGCGCCGCGGTTGAAATTGCCTACGGAAGTACCATTTACGAAGATGGTTGTGGTATCGCGCAAGGGAAATACGCGATAGATGTGGCCGTTGGTCGAGCCAACGAAAGGACTGATGAAGTAGCGGGTTCCCCAAACGTTGGTAGGGAAGATCTGTGCAAGCAAGTGTTCGCGCCCCTGGCAGTTGGCAGCCGGAAGGATAACGCTTTCGGCGCCAGCCAATACGTTGATGCGTTTGCAGGCATTCCGGACGCGCACAATGGAGCCGCTGAGATCACCGTTCATATTGGGTGGGTTGGCAGTGCTGCCATCGTTGATATGGCTTTGCACTTGGTAAACCTGGCCTCTGTTCAATGTGATATTGAACGGCGTACCGGCGGTCTTGCCGTTGGCGGTGCGCACCCGCGGAATGATCTCAATCGGGGTATTGTCATCCAGCGCGATGATGGTAAACTGGCCCTGGCTGTATGTCGCTGTACCGCTGAAATTGGTGCGGTAAGTCGGCGTGTAGGACGGGATGATGTATTCCGTGTTGTACGGGATAGCTGCTGTAGGAAGTACAAAAGTTCCGGACGTGCGGAATTGCTTCAGGTTCAGCATATATACATACACCGGTGCATTCGCCCGTACCCTTGTTCCAAGATTCTGAACAGATTCAGATCCGGTCACGTAGTGGTTGCTCACCTGCATGGTGACACGACGAACCGAATTGGCACCGATACTGAAACTTCTTGCGGATCCCACAACCCTTGGATTGTCGACAGTAAATGTGGTCGCCACATCGGAAGCAACGAACACTACCATCGAATCCGGATTCAGGTCAATTTGCGGAAAGGCAAAGAAGAACTCTGTTCCTTTAGACGAAATCTGCGCCCAGGAAGCGCCTGCAAAGAACAGCGTCGCCAGTGCGAGTAGTAATTTCTTCATAATAAGCGCGCTAAGATAGACAAATCCCAACTTCTCTATTGTCAGGAAGACGTCAACGGGAAGTTAAAAATATCTTTACGAGATAACGCCGCTGCCGATCAATTCATCACCCAGATACCATGCAGCAAACTGCCCGGGTGTGATGCTTTTTACCGGATCATAGAAAAGAGCTATTAAACCCTCATTTCGGTATATTAAATCAGCTTCGAATAAAGCCTGCCGATACCGGATTCGCATCGCAACACGCAGCGTTTTTCCCGGCTCAGGTCTTAGATCAGAACGCAGCCAATGGTCGTCGCCAGGTCTGATCAACAAGCCCGCAGCATACATACCGGGATGTTCTTCTCCCTGACCAGTGTAAAGGATGTTTCTTTCGATATCGCTTTGCAATACGAACATTGGCAGCGGTTTCCCTCCGATTTGCAGGCCCTTTCGCTGGCCAATCGTGAAATAATGTACACCGGGATGGCTGCCGCAGTCCACCCCGTCTTCCTGCTTCCAGCGAAAAGGATGCAATACTTGTTCTTCAGCAGGTAATTTCCGGAATGCTGCAAAGCCAGCATGGTCGGCCGGTACTTCAATCACCCTGCCTTCTTTCGGCTTCAACTGCTGTTGCAGAAACACCGGCAGCTTCACTTTCCCTACAAAACACAATCCCTGCGAGTCTTTCTTGGCCGCCGTGGGCAATCCGGCTTTTTCAGCCAGTACGCGCACTTCGGGCTTTTTCAGATGGCCGATGGGGAAGAGGGCAAGGGCCAGTTGTTCTTCCGTTATCTGACACAAAAAGTAACTTTGGTCTTTGTTCGGATCGGCACCGGCAAGCAGATGGTATTGGGTGCTGCCATCGGGCAATATTGTTTCTGTGCGCCGGCAATAGTGGCCGGTTGCTACATAGTCAGCGCCCAGCTTGAGGGCAGCCTTCAGGAAAACATCAAATTTGATTTCGCGGTTGCAGAGCACATCGGGATTGGGAGTGCGACCAGCGGCGTATTCGCTGAACATGTAATCGACGATGCGCTCGCGGTAGGCCTCGCTCAGGTCGATCACCTGAAACGGAATTCCAAGGTGTTCGGCTACGCGCATGGCATCGTTGCTGTCGTCGATCCAAGGGCATTCGTCGCTGATGGTGACGGAGGTATCATGCCAGTTGCGCATGAACATACCTATGACTTCGTGCCCGGCCTCTTTGAGCAACCAGGCAGCTACCGAAGAATCGACGCCGCCACTGAGACCAACCACCACCCGGGCCATGCTGCAAAGTTACCCTCGATTTGGGGTTTGTACCTTATAATAGGCTGCGATTCCGGGCCGATTAGCCATCAATTGCCCTAATTTCGCGGCATGAGCGATCGACGCGTACGGGTGCGCTTTGCCCCGAGTCCGACCGGCCCCCTGCATATCGGCGGGGTGCGCACAGCCTTGTATAATTACCTTTTTGCCCGCAAACACGGCGGTGATTGCCTGTTGCGGATTGAAGACACCGACCAGAACCGCTTTGTGCCCGGAGCAGAGGAATACATCCTGGAAGCCCTTACCTGGGCAGGCATCCGCTTCGATGAAGGTCCGCATAACGGTGGGCCCCACGCGCCTTATCGCCAAAGTGAGCGTAAAGACATGTACCGGCAATACGCCATGCAGCTCATCGAAGCCGGGCATGCATATTACGCCTTTGATACCACAGAAGAACTCGATGCCATGCGCGAACGCCTCAAAGCAGGCAGCACGCCGGCACAATACGACGCGGTAAGCCGCGGCAGCATGCGGAATTCGCTGACCCTTTCTGCTGATGAAGTAGAAAAGAAACTGTCAGCAGGTGAACCCTATGTGATCCGCATCAAGCTTCCCCGCAAGGAAGAAGTGCGTTTCCACGACGCCATCCGCGGTTGGGTGGTAGTGAACTCGTCTCAGATGGACGATAAAGTGCTGTTCAAGAGCGATGGCATGCCAACCTATCACCTCGCCAATGTGGTTGATGATTATCTGATGGATATCAGCCACGTGATCCGCGGAGAGGAATGGTTGCCCAGTGCGCCGCTCCACGTGATGCTTTACCGCTATCTCGGCTGGGAAGACCGCATGCCCGTTTTTGCCCACTTGCCTCTGCTGCTGAAGCCGGAAGGCAACGGCAAACTGAGCAAGCGCGACGGTGACCGCCTTGGTTTCCCCGTGTTTCCGCTGCAATGGACAGACCCGGCGAGCGGAGAAGTATCATCCGGTTACCGCGAAACCGGCTATGATCCGCATGCCGTGGTGAATATGCTGGCTTTGCTGGGCTGGCATCCCAGCTTCAACCGCGAACTTTTCACGATGGATGAACTGATCCAGGAATTCAGCCTGGAAAAGGTGAGCAAGAGCGGCGCCAAGTTCGATTTACAGAAAGCGCTTTGGTTCAACCACCATTACTTAATGGAAAAGGATCCGGCGCAGCTGGCCGCAGAGCTGATGCCCCAGCTTCAGGAAGCGGGTTACCAGGCTGAACAGGATTATCTGGCGAAAGTTGTGGCCATGATGCGGGAGAAGGTCGGTTTTGCCAAGGAAATCATTTCCCAGGGAAAATATTTCTTCCAGGATCCTGAAACTTTTGATTCTCAGGTGATTGCCAAAAAATGGAAAGCCGGAACGGAAGTTTTTCTGAACGAACTGGCTGCAGATTATGCGGCTTTGGAAGTGTTTTCGGCCGAAGCAACGGAAGAAACCTTCAAGACGCGTTGCGCAACCCGCGGCGAAACGCCCGGCCAATGGATGCAGATCTTGCGTGTTGCCGTGAGCGGAGCTGCTGCCGGGCCGCCGGTTTTCGAAATGTTATCCCTCCTGGGTAAAGAAACTATTTGCCGTCGTTTGAACCACGCGGCGTCACATATTACACCAATTACCGCCTGAAACGCGGTCAATTGAACTGAATGTTTATTTTCGCACACTTTAGAACAGTCAAGCACGCTGCACCATGAATTCATTTCAACGCACCAATACCCTTTTGGGTTGGGTAGCCTTCGCGGTTTCCTTCATCGTTTATCTTCTCACCCTGGAACCCTCGGTGAGCCTGTGGGATTGCGGTGAATTCATTTCCGCCTCCTACAAACTGCAAGTAGTACACCCGCCGGGAGCTCCTTTCTTCCTGCTTCTCGGCCGCATCTTCTCACTCTTTGCACCTTCACCCGAATATGTGGCTTTCAGCGTAAACGCCATGTCGGCCGCTGCGAGCGCAGGCTGCGTGATGTTCACCTTCTGGATTACCACTTACCTGGCAGGTAAACTGTTGGGTAAACAGGAAGAGGAAAACGGCAGCCGCAACATCCTGATCTTCGGTGCAGGTTTGGTGGCGGCCTTCTCCAATACTTTCCTAGATTCTTTCTGGTTCAGTGCTGTGGAAGCGGAAGTGTACGCACTCAGCTCCTTCTTTACCGCCCTCACTTTCTGGGCTGTGCTGCGCTGGGAAAAGGCAGCAGACGAACCAGGGGGTGACCGCTGGATGGTTCTGATCGCCTACTTCATCGGCCTCGCTATCGGAACGCACTTATTGAACCTGCTGGTTATCCCGGCGATTGCCTTCGTTTACTATTTCCGTCGTTACACTGTAACCCGCAACGGTATCATCCTCACCGTCATCGCCGCCATTGCTGCGCTCGGTTTTGTGCAGAAAGGCATCATCCCCGGAACGGTTTGGTACTTGGCACAGATGGATAAAATTTTCGTGAACAGCTTCGGTATGCCTTTCTACAGCGGTGTTTTCTTCGGAATTCTCCTGCTGATCGGTGTGCTTGTTTACGGTATTCGCTTCTCTATTCAACGCGGACGTTATTACCTCAACCTGGCTGTTTTGTCGGTTACCTTTATCCTGCTTGGCTATTCAACCTACGCCATGGTGGTGGTTCGTTCAATCAGCAATCCTGCGATCGATATGAACGACCCGCAGGACATGTTCAACCTGCTCAGTTATATCAACCGTGAACAGTACGGCGATCGCCCGCTGCTTTACGGTCCGTATTTCAATGCACCAGCTATCGCTACCGAAGAAATCGGTGAGAAATGGTTCGCAGGCAGCAAGGAATACGAACTGGCCGGTCCGAAATACGATTACAAGTTCGACGAAAAATACATGACCCTCTTCCCGCGCATGGGCAAATCGCGCGAGAACGACGAACTCGGCTACCGCATCTGGGGTGGCATGGCGAAGATCCAGAATCAGATTTCTGCTTTGCGCCAGCGCGGTGGTGAAATGACCGAAGAGGAAGCCCAACAATTGCAGGCACTCGAAGCCAAGAAACCAACCTTCGCCAATAACCTCCGTTACTTCTTCAGTTACCAGCTGTACTACATGTATGTGCGCTACTTCATGTGGAACTTCGTAGGCCGGCAGAACGACCAGCAGGCCATGCTCGGTAATACACAGTTCGACGGCAACTGGAAGAGCGGTGTGGGTCCGATCGATTATCTCAACCTCGGTCCGCAAAAGAATATGCCCAAAGACCTGGCGGCGAACAAAGCTTCCAACCAGTTCTATTTCCTGCCTTTGATTTTGGGTATCCTCGGTTTGTCGCTTCATTTCCGTCGCCGGAAGCTCGACGCCTGGGTGGTGATGATTCTCTTCCTCTTCACAGGAATCCTAATCAACGTATACATGAACCAGCCCCCATTTGAACCGCGCGAACGCGATTATTCGGTGGTGGGTTCTTTCCATACCTTCTGTATATGGGTAGGTTTGGGCGTGATTGCCCTGGCTGAACTGCTGCGCCGCTATGTGAAGAATGTACGCACTGCCGCTATCGGATCTGCTGCTGCGGCCTTGCTTGCTTCACCGGTGCTGATGGCTTCGCAGAACTGGGACGATCACGACCGTTCGAAGCGCTATCTCGGTCTGGATTTCGCGAAAAACTACCTGAACAGCTGTCCGAAAAACGCCATACTCTTTACCAACGGTGACAACGATACCTATCCGCTCTGGTATGCCCAGAACGTGGAAGGCATCCGTCCGGATATCCGCATCATCAACCAGAGTCTCTTGCCGACAGAATGGTACAGCAGTGTATTGTTGGACAAGGTGTACGAGTCGGATCCGCTGCCGCTTTCCCTCACCAAAGACGATCTCCGCGCCGGCCGCTTTGAATATGGAATCACTTACCAGGACATGGGCATTGCTGCATTCGACGAAAGCAAAGGCTTTTCTGACGGCCGCAGTGTAGTAAACTTCATCCTCGGCAAAGACAAGAACAATATCAACAAAGCCGAAGTGATTCCCAGCCGCAAGATCCGCGTACCGATCGACAAGGCGGCTGTGTTGCGCAGCGGCGATGTGCTGCCCGACGACACCATGGCCATTGAGCCTTTCATGGAATTCACCATCCCCGGCCGTGTAATTAGCAAAGGCGATCTCCTTTTGCTCGACCTTGTGGTAACCAATGCCGAGCGCGGCTGGAAACGCCCCATCTGCTTCACCACTACCAGCGGTTACGACTTCAAAGGATTAAATGTTTGGCTGCAGAACGAAGGCCTCATCTTCCGTCTCGTTCCGGTGAAAGGTGGTACGGTTCGCGAAGACCGCGGTCGCCCCTCGCGCATGGCCGAACCCCGCATCTATGATAACCTCAAGCAGTTCCGTTGGAGCGGCATGAAAGAGAAGAAAGATTTCTTCCTCGACGACAAAGCCCAGATGGTACCCCAGGCCATGTTGCAGCTCGCCATCAATATCGGCGATTACTACAGCAGTGAAGTGGCGCGGATGATGAGCATCAAGACTTCGATTGATTCAGGCCGCAGCGGTATGTACGAAGGCCTTCCGGCCGAAGCCTACAGCCGCAAGCTGGGTGAGAACATGGAGAAATACCGCAAGCGCGGTGTTGAACTGCTCGATTTGATCAGCAAGGAAGTGCCTGAGTCGGTAATGCCATACCGCAACGAAATCCGATACTTCTTCGCCATGTTGTACTTCGAATTTGGCGAAGACAAGAAAGGCGAGCAGTGGATGGAAAAATGCTTCCGCAG
>CANHTS010000127.1 GCA_947463435.1 Flavobacteriales bacterium
GCAGGTTGATCCGCAATCCCTTTGCCTGGGAGTCTGTTCATCGCGAAGGCGCATATTGGCAATGGGGTGGTTTTCGGTTTCGGCGGATTGTTTTGTGCCAGGGTTACCGGGCAGCGCAGGAGGGGCCGTTTGGTTTTCTGCCTTTTCAACTGACAAAGGGTGAATTGCTGACTGTTCGTTGCGCGCATCAGCCGGTTCCTGCCGCCATCCATAAAAAGAAAGCTTTTGTGATTCCTTTGGGAAATGCATTGTACCGCATTGGCTCTTCCTATTCGCGGTTTTTTTCTGATGATGTACCCGAGGAAAAGCGCAAGGCGCAATTGTTGGCCCAGGCATTGGAAGTGCATCCATGGCTGGAGGGCGCGGAATTGGTCAGCCACGAGGCCGGAATAAGGCCGACTACCGGAGGGCGTCGTCCGTTCCTGGGTGAACACCCTGAACTGAAAGGCGTGTTTGTATGCAATGGATGGGGAAGCAAAGGCGCAGCGCTTGCAGGTATCCTCATTCCGGCGATGCTCGATGTGCTGGCCGGCCGACAGAATCCTTTGCCGGAAACAGATATCGCCCAGTATTGGAACCCATAATTTGCCAATAGGAGCGGGAAGCAGGAGGAAAACTCCGGACATAAAAAAAGCCGCTGTCAGAAAACAGCGGCTTTTCTATGGATTTTGAAGTGCTTACTGCACGTTCATTTTGCGGGTAACGGTATTGGCTCCTGCAGTAACAGTGTAGAAATACACACCGGGGGTAAGACCGGCAGCATTCAGGGTAACGAAGTGGTTACCGGGTGTTACATAACGGGGAGACTCACTGCGAACCACCTTGCCGTCGAGTGAACGGATTTCAACGTTCAGTTTTGCGGGCTCATCAAGGTAAATCAATACATCAGAAGTGCCGCTGAAGGGGTTCGGGTAGTTCTGAGATACCACGAATACCGAAGCAGGGCGGTTGGCTTTGTGCACACCAAGCCCCCACTGATGTCCGACTTCGTTGTTGCGGATTCTTTCGGTTGGGATGGCAGCATACAGAATATCGTTCAGCACAGTTTCGTGGTTGTTGGCGCTGGCACTGTTGTTCTGAAGGGCTGTGCCTGGGATGATATCCTGCTGCCATACCATGTGTACAAAACTGTCTGTACGCGGTGAGAGACAAGCGAAGTCGTCTTCTGCGCGCATGGTCTGGGTAAGGTTCTGGGCTGGCTGCCAGGTAACACCACCGTCGGTAGAGTAAACCATTCCCACGTCGCGGTAGTTGGCATCGAGGTCGCTCACATCGCCTTCGATCGGCACGGAGAAGCTTACATAAATATTCCCATCGGCATCGATCGCGGCGCTGGGCTGGCGCATGGCAGATGTATTGCCGAGGCGGGCCACAGTATTCAGGTTGCTGGGCACGTTGCCACTGGTCAGTGCAGCGGTTGTAGCGCCAAGAAGGCTGTTGCCTGCAGTTTCGTCACGGCCGAAAGGTGTACCGGAAGCAATGATCTGGCTAGTATTGGTTTCTTCGCTCCAGTGAACAATGTTCTGGAAGCCGGGGAAGAACGAGAAGCTCTGGTCGGAGTTGTCATCGTCGAACATGCGGCTGAAGCCCCAGAATGCGTGCAGTTTTCCGTCGTTGTCGATCAGAACATGCACTGAACCATCATTGGAGAAGGGAGTATCAAGCATCAGCTTGGTAGAAGCGTAAGGTGCGTACTTGAAGCTGTCTACGATGGTTTTGGTGAAGGTGTTGCCATTGTCGGTTGATTTCCAAACTGCCACGTCGTCGGCCAAACCACCGAAGATGATGGCTACGATCGAATCGCGTACGTCGAGGGCATAACCATCGGCACCTGCACCAGTGATGCGGCTGGAGTCGAAACCGGGCAGCATTTGAGCCACTTTATCCCAGGTAGCACCGCCATCTGTGCTGCGGCTGTAGACCATCGGGGCAAGGACTCCCAGACGCGTAGGAGCGCGGGGTTCACCTGGCTGCGAGCTGTCAGTGTAAGAATAAATCGCGTGGATATAATTGCCACTGCCGGCAGCGCGGGCCCAAATAGGGCGAAGGTTGTTTTCTTTCAGAACGGGAGTGCTGGTCCAGTCATTCTGGCCTTGGCCGCTGTTCTTGGAAAGCACGAAACCGCCGAGTGTGGCATCGTGAGCCAGAACCCATTCGTTGCCATTGGCCAAGACACCGATGCTGGGCCAGCCGAGGCGGGTAGATTCAATGCGGTTGTTGCGCACAGGGCCCCAGTTTACGCCCGTACCGGTCCTGCTGTTATAACCTGTACCGCGGTTCGGGAAAGAAGCAGAGCCTTCGTCGGGTGAAGTAGTCCAAACCAATGAAACCGAACCGTTATCATACAATTTGATGCGGTTGGAAATAGAGGCATTGGTCTGCAGGTCATAGTAAGTTGTTCCTACCTTGATAAAAGAATAAGGAACAATACCACGACGGAGCATGTCTTCGTTGCGGTTAGGACGGCCGCTCATAACACCGTTAACATTCATGTCTCCGCGAACTTCGGGAGCCGGGCGCATCGCCGGTCCGTTGTCGCTTAACATGCGGATGTTGCCGAGCGGAGCCTGTGCGGTCACCGACAGGGCCGCAGAAGCTGCAAGCAATGTAAGTATGTGTTTTCTCATGGTTTTTTGGTATTCAGATTTTTACAAATTAAGGGGCTTTGCAGAGAAAGGACAAAGTTTTCGTGAAAACCTTGTTGTCAGTTTTTTAACAAATTCACCATTAACTCTATGAATAACTGCCCGTCTGTGGCGTTGCCTTTATTCATCCCCTTGAAGCGTAAGTCGTAGTATTTGAGATACCCGATCGCCTTTTCCGCATCCGCTAAACTGAAATGATTGGCTGCTTCCTGTAACTCGCGCAATACAAAATCCAGCGCCTTCGGATTGTTGTTGATGCCCAGGTCAGCAGCCAGGTCTTCCTTTTTCTTGCCCCGGCTGTTGTGCATGACCGCAATCCGGGAGAAGAAGGTATACAGGTTGGCCAACGAAGCCTGCACCGGACTCCTGGTGTCGTTCGCCATGTGGTGCGCAATGTGGATGGTGCGGTTGAAATTCCGTGTGCCCAATGCCTTTTGCAACTCGAAAATGCTGAACTCCTTGCTGATGACGAGGTTGTCCTGGATATGCCTGGCCTGAATAAAATCGTCTTTCACCGTGAGGAACAACTTCTCCAGCTCGTTCGTCAGTTGGATGAGGTCTGTTCCTAAATAATCCACCAACATCTCGGTGGCGGCAGGATCCAGGCTTTTGTGCTGTTTGCGCACCCATTTGTCTACCCAGTCCTTCACCTGGTAATCGCGCAGTTTGGCCGATTCGAAAACAACAAAGCCATTCCGGGAGAAGCTCTTCCCGAATTTGGTGCGCATGTCCAGCTTCTTGCCGCGATAACACAGCACGAGGATGGTTTCGGGTTGCGGACTGTTGAGATAGGATTCCAGTTTATCGAAGCCGTTCATCATTTGGGCTTCGCGAACAATGATCACCTGGTACGGTGCGCCCATCGGATAGCGCCGTGCAGCCATAATCAGATCGTTTACCTGGGTGTCGCGGCCGTAGAGAAGGGTTTGATTGAAACTCTTCTCTGCATCGGTCAGGATGCCGTTTTCAAGCGCCTTGGACGCAGCATCGATAAAGTAAGGCTCTTCGCCGTGCAGCAGGTAAACCGACGCAAACTGGCGTTTGCGGATATCCGCTATCAGATTTTCGAATGCACTCACTGCCGATACGCTGCTCATCTTTATACTTGCGGTTGTTCCCGCCGCTTAACCTTCCGCCTTTCGATTACCGACTCAAGCGAGACGGGCAAAAAAACTATATTTTCGACACAATCCGAAAAAAATATGTCCGCCTTACCCCTGAAGAATGGGTGAGACAGCATGTTATCCACTGGTTGTGTACACACCATGGCGTCGCTGCCGGTTTGATCGGCGTTGAAAAGCCACTGATGGTGAATGGACTTTCCAAACGCACCGATATCACGGCAGCCGCTAACGACGGTACGTTTCGTTTGCTGGTGGAATGCAAAGCGCCTGAAATTTCCTTGAATCAGGCTGTGGCAGACCAGGCACTGCGCTACAATATGGCAGCTCAAATACCCTACGTTTGGATTACGAATGGAATAGTGCATTATCTGTTTGCGCTGGACAGGGAGAGCGGGCAATACCGTCGTCTTGATTCCTTGCCTGCATGGTGAGTTGAATATCAAGGCCAGATGCCCTTACCGGCCCTTATCAACTGAGGTTCAGGTCCGGAACAGTCTATCACTGTTGAAGGTTCTATTCCGCATAAACCGCTGTCGATGAGCAAGTCTGCCTGCCCGGGCTGATGCGCAGCAATTACATCCGGGTCGTTTTCATAATCAAGGATATGATCGTCGCTGTGCAAGGAGGTTACCATCAAAGGGCCGTCAAAGGCATCAATCAGCGCCAGACAAACAGGGTGCTCCGGTATTCTGAAACCTATGGTCTTGCGCTTGCTGTGGAATGCTTTTTCCACACGCGAAGCCGCCGGCAGAATAAAAGTGTAAGGCCCGGGTAAATGCGACTTCAATAGCCGAAACACCGCGCCCGAAAGCGGAAGGGTGTAGTCGGTGATTTGCCTGAAATCAGCACAAAGCAAGGAGAGCAATGCAGAAGAAGGCTTTTTCCCAACTGCACGGCAGAGCTTTTCAACCGCCTGCTTGTTGCCCGGGTCGCAGGCCAGGCCGTACACGGTGTCTGTGGGAACTATCACCAATCCGCCATCGCGCAATATGCCGGCGGCGCCATCCAGCACGGATTTTTCAATGTAGTAGCTGGCTACTTCTGCGCGTTGCATCAGGGTCTTTTATGGCGGTTTTACATCTTGTAGGAAAACCCTACACCAAACACCTGCGACAACTGCCAATTGTTGTCCTGGTCTTTATCAAAGATAGAGATAGCTGTGAAGTTTGTTGAAATGTACTTGGTGATTTTTGCTGTGGCGATTAGGTCGAAGCGGCTGTCAAATCCGCTGTTGAGGTTATTGAACGGGCCGAAGCCGAGATAACGCATCGTAAGGCGCACGTTTTTATGGAATTCTTTGGCGAATTCACTTTGCACTTGCAGCCCTGCCTCGTTGATGACTTTCGTGCCGCGGGGAACATTGGAAACCACTTCCTTATTGGTGGCGGTATAAACATCCTGATTCAACATGAACGTTTGCCGGGTTGCACCAAGTCCCAGTTTGATCCACCAGAATTTTACCGGCGTGTATTTAAACCCAAGCGCTTCAATCAACGCGCCCGGGCTCATGAAACTGCTGATTAAAGTGCGTGTATTTGCACCGGCTGAGTCTTTGTCGAAATTGTACCCGTTGGCAACCTGGGTCTGTAGTGTAATGCCTCCAAAAGCCTGCAGTTTTGGGTTGATCCGGAAGTTGTAGTCGCTGGTAAGCAGCAGCAAATCCTGGCTCTTCCGCAGGTCTTCACCCTGGTTCTTGATCATCCCGTACATCACGTTGAACTTATTTTCCCAGCTGTGCTTGCCTCGGGTGTACTTCGCCCTTGCATTCATATAGGTCAGCATGCTGAGGTTATTGACGCCACCGCCGTTCCAGTTGTCGGAGAAAGAGGCCTGTGCAGCAGTAAAGCCAATTTCCATTCCGCCTTTCCAGGATGTATCGCGGGCCGGATTTGTTTGCGCCGTTGCCGTCACAGAAAAACAGAGGCCGGCAATGATCAGATGACTGATGTATTTCATACAGGAGGTTAGATCAGGATGAAACAAATACGGGGAACCGAAGCTCCCCGTATTGTATGCGCATGATGCCAATCAGGCAGCAGTGCGGCGGGTTTTGTTGTAAGCTTTGATAAAGAGGAAGAGAACGAATGCAACCACCACGAAGACGATGGTTTGCTGTATAAAATTCCCGTACTTCAACTCTGCATCTCCTACTTTAACAGACAATGCAGCGAAATTGATGCCGCCTGTGATGATGCCGACAATCGGCATGAGGATGTCGTTGACCAGCGAATCGATGATTTTCTGAAACGCGGCACCAATTACAACGCCCACTGCAAGGTCAACCACATTGCCCTTAGCAATGAACTCTCTGAATTCTGCAATCATTCCCATATTTTTTTGGATTAGACAGGGAATTAAATTGAAATTTTACAGAAATACAACAAAAGCTTTTTCAGGAAGCACTTTGTTCAGCAAGCAAACGCTTCACCAGGTCGGCTGCTTCCTTCAGCATGATAGCCGAATACACCTTCAGGCCTGATTCGTCGATGATCTTTTTCGCTTCTTCGGCATTGGTTCCCTGCAAGCGTACAATGATCGGAATGCGGACATCGCCGATTTTGCGGTAAGCTTCCACGACTCCATTGGCCACGCGGTCGCAACGCACGATTCCGCCGAAAATATTGATCAGAATGGCCTTTACGTTCGGATCGCTCATGATGATGCGGAAACCGGCTTCAACTGTTTCAGCATTTGCCGTTCCCCCCACATCGAGGAAGTTGGCAGGTTCACCGCCGGAAAGCTTGATGATGTCCATAGTGGCCATCGCAAGGCCCGCACCGTTCACCATACAGCCCACGTTGCCGTCGAGCTTTACGAAGTTCAGGTTGAATTTGCCGGCTTCTACTTCAGTAGGGTCTTCTTCGGCCAGGTCGCGCAGGGCAGCGTAATTGGCATGGCGGTAGAGGGCATTGTCGTCGAGGCTCACTTTGGCGTCAACAGCAATGATGCGGTCGTCGCTGGTTTTGAGCACCGGATTGATTTCAAACATGGCGCTGTCGGTGCCGTCGTAGGCATTGTAAAGCGCAGTTACGAAGGCCACCATTTCTTTGAAAGCTTTGCCGCTCAAGCCGAGGTTGAAGGCAATCTTACGCGCCTGGAAAGGCTGCAGACCTACGGTTGGGTCAATCCATTCGCGGTGGATTTTCTCGGGATGCTGCTCTGCAACCTCCTCGATGTCCATTCCACCTTCTGTAGTGTAAATAATCACATTCTGCTTGGTGCCGCGATCGAGCAGCACGCTCATATAATATTCTTTGGGCTCATTCGGGCCCGGATAAAACACGTCTTGTGCTACGAGTACTTTGTTTACAGGCTTGCCTTTTGGGCCGGTCTGGATGGTTACCAGAGTTCCCCCCAGGATATTGCCGGCAATTTCTGCTGCCATATCCGCGTTCTTCGCAACCTGAACACCACGCTGTTCGGTACCTTCGATTTTGCCTTTACCGCGACCGCCGGCGTGAATCTGTGCCTTCACCACACACCAGTCGCTGCCTGAAAGTTCTTTTACCTTCTGTGCAGCTTCGCGCGCCTGCTCGGCTGTTTCGGCTACAAAGCCTTCCTGAATGGCTACACCGTAAGTGCGCAGAATCTCTTTTGCCTGATACTCGTGAATGTTCATGTTCCGATTAAAGGCGGCAAAGTTACATTACATGGGGTTATCTTTGGCCCTCATTCCGGCCCACTTTTTTAGTAACATGATCGAAGTTCAATCTGTACACAAACGTTTCGGTAACCTGGAAGTACTCAAAGGTATTAATCTCGAGATACCCGCCGGCCGCATGGTTTGCGTGGTAGGCGAATCGGGTGCGGGTAAAACAACCTTGCTCCAGATTATGGGCAGCCTGGAAAAACCAAGCGAAGGCAAGGTGTTTATCAAGGGCGAAGATATCCATGC
>CANHTS010000128.1 GCA_947463435.1 Flavobacteriales bacterium
CAAGGAAGAAAAAACCATCCTCATTTGCATGCACGGCCGTGCGATGCGCAGCTTCTTGTGCCTGCTCACGCAAAGGCCCCTTGAGCGGATGGACGATTTCGGACATTCCAACGTATGCCTCTACATCCTGCACGAGCACGAAGACGGTTTTCACGTCGCGTTGGACAACGATACGGAGCATTTGCGCTGAGCGGACGGGCAGGCGCATTCACTTCCGACAAAAAAACTCAATCGATACAGAGCTGTTGCTTGTCTAGCTGCACATTGAAGCGAATTTCTGCATTCAATGCCTTGAACACTTTGCGAATGGTATCGATGGTAGCACTGTTGGCGCTGCTTTCCAATTTGGAAATCCGGGCCTTCCCTACGCCCACCAGCTTGCCTAATTCTTCTTGTGTCAGGTTTCTTTCCAATCTGGCCCCTCTGATCATCCTGCCCAGCAACTCCATATCCAATTCATATTCATAGGCATCTCGTTCTGCCGTGCCGGGTGAACCGATATACCTATCCTTCATTTCGGAAAGTGTGTACAGCTTCATCTCCTTGTCTTTCATGGTTTGGGGTACTAATTCCAAGTGGCCCGTGGCTTTGAACACATTGCCACCAGGAAAATCAGATGGCAATAATATGAAAACCCTTACAGGTTTCCCAAAATGGAAACCATCCTCAAATTAGACTGCCTTATGCGATTCAATTCAGCAACATTCCCAAGCATGCGTTCACCTGTTCAGGTGCTTCGAGCGGACTGATATGCCCGCCTTCCACGACAATGGTTTGCAGGTGTTGGGGAGCCGGAACATAATCTTCTTCCCCTTTCAGGGCGATGGCCATTGTGGGCAATTGCTCCATGAGATGGCCCGCATCGGTGGCCTCCAGTATTACCTTTCGGTCAATATTACGGATATCGCGGTGGCTCAGGATGCGCATCGGACGCTCCAATTCGCCATACAGTTCGGGCTGATGCCGCAATGACCGCTTGCCAAAGAGCGAAGCAGCTGCCTGGCGTGTGTAAAAACTCCGGAATGGAAGCATCAGATGTTGCAGGCGGAAAATGAACTGCTGTTTTGGCCTTGCAGCCTGGAACGGCATATTGCAAAGCAAAAGCGATTCGAATCTCTCCGGTGCCCTCGCCGCAGCGCGCAGGATGCTCATGCTGCCCCAGGAATGCCCCACTGCAATCACCTCGGGTATTTTCAAATCATCCAGGATATCCAGCAACATACCGCCGCAATCGTCCAGGTTCCAGTTGGATTTCGCAATCTGCCGGCTATCCCCGTGCAAGGGCATATCCGGAAGGATGAGTGTCCGGTCGCTGACAGCTGCTACCTGGTGCTTCCAGAGCCGGTGATCGAAGTAGACGCCATGAAGCATGACGAGTGGAGTACGGTGATTATCAGCGGTTCGCCGGTAGACCGCTATCTCGCCGAGTCGGGTTGGTATGTATAATTTTTCCATGCGGATCGACATAGCAGACAATAAACTTTTTCAATTGCTGATACAGGGTGCTTGCCGGATATAACATCCATCCTCGAGGCAATCGATCACGAAAGCCGCTGCATCACGCAAGGCAATGGTGAGTCGTAGTCCCTTGCCATCCAGGGTCGCGCGGTACTTTCCTTTCGCAGGTTTGTCAACAATGTTGGGGCAACGGACAATGGTCCAATCCAGCCCGCTGTTCATGATGATGGGCTCCATTCGGTTCTTATCATCAATAATCACCTTCAGCCATTTCATAAAGTATGGCAGTATCACACACCTGAAAATCCAAGGCTGGAATGTCAAACTATCACCCGCACCCACATTGCTCAGGGCGACAAGTCTTTTGATCCCCTGGCGCTGCATTTCCTCAACAATGATCCGGGTGGCGTCAGAGATCAAGGTAGTAGGTTTACCATTGCCCTTCCCTCCTACACCCAGGCATTGGATAACGGCATCACAGCCTTGTATCGTGCGGGCGACAGCTTCCCTGTCCAATGCATCGCCGCTTACCACCTGCAACCCGTTGGTTGGTTCGGGAAATCGCGCGGGATCCCTGACCAGGACAGACAGGTTATGCCTGCGCCTGACGGCTTCGTTCAGGATGGCCGAGCCGGTAAAACCACTTGCTCCGAATATGGCGATCTTCATGTTGATATATTGTAGCTGAGCCCGGCAAAGTTTGTTCAGCAGGCGCAACCGGAATGAAACAAATGTTACTAAATGCGCTGCGGAAAAATTATCCTGAATCAGGCCTACCCTTGAAACACCAAGTTACTGACGGCCTGGCCTGCTGCTACCTGGTTGTGAAAACTGTGTGAAGGGAGGCTATCCAGGGTAAAAAAACAAAAGCCACCCGACGAAGGTGGCTTTTGAAATAGGGGGTATTTATTACGTCTGGGTTGGATTCCTCAGCGTGCGATCATAAAACGGGTCTCCTTCTTGCCTTCAGCCGTATGCATTTGCAGGATGTACATTCCGGCGGGCAATGTGCTGATATCCATGCTGCTCAGGTTCTCACCTGCCGCAGTGCTGAACCTGCTGCCGGCCACAGCGCGCCCTTGCATATCGAGGATGCGGAAGTCGGCTGTTGTATTTTCCTTGGTCAATGTGTAGCGCAAGTTGATCAGGTCTGAAGCAGGATTCGGATAAACGAGCAATTGTAGCTCGCGCACTTCCAGCTCCGGATCGGGCTGCTGCATGGGCGTAGTAGTGATGTTGACAGTGTAATCTTCTGTCTCACCATTGCTGTACGCTACACAGGGCGACTGGTAAGCATTGGTCGACATCACTACACGCAGGCGGCTGGCGCCCAGACTGGCTCCCGCAGGCACAGTGAACGTAATGGTAGTATTGGTGACATTTTTGAATGTCTTCTGCCCTACCTGTTCACCGGCATCGGCAAAGTCACCATCGCGGTTGTAGTCGATGTAAACACGGAAGTACACATTCTTCTTGGCTCCGCTGTAACCGGGTGAAAGTGTGATGGTGTAGGAACTTCCGGGTTTGATATTGGTGCTCAGTCCTGCGCCATTGAAGTAACCGCCATCGCTGGTCGAAGTGCGTGCAATGGAGCCGAGGGCAACGTAATCAACGAACCCGGCGGTGGTGCTTGTTCCGGCAGATGCGCACCAAACCACAAAGTCTGAGCTTACCCAACTGCTGCTGCCCGAACTGCAATTCGCACGGACACGCCAATCGTATGCCCCGGCACTCAGGCTGCTGATGCTGAAGCTATTGGTACTTGAACCGGCCGTAGAATTCCAGGTACCCGATGCCTTTGTCTTGTAGTCAACACTGTAACTGCTGGCACCAGAAACAGCCGACCAGGAAAGTGTTGCAACACCGGCGGTGGTAGTGGCTGCGGACAAAGAACCAGGAGTTCCGCAACTGCTCAGTGTATTGAATGACGCTGCTGTATAACCACTGCTTCCTGAGCTGCAATTGGTGCGTACGCGCCAGTCGTATGTGCTCGAAGCGCTCAGACCACTGAGAGAAACTGAAGTTGAGGTAGTAGCACTCTGTGCAATGGTCCAGTTCGTATCTGTGCTGAGCTTGTAATCCACTTTATAGCTGGCGGCACCGGTTACGGCACTCCAGCTAAGATTGGCAGAACTTGCAGTAATGGATGACGCACTCAAGCCAGACGGAGCATTGCAGGTAATGGTGATATTCTGCAGGTCGCTTTCCCAAACCCCGCGGCCATAGGTTGCTACGCGGAGTTTGTTGCCCGACTTCTGGATTTCCACTTCGTTGATGGCAACGAGGGGAAGGCCGCTGCCGTGTTCTGTCCAGGTATTGGTGAGCGTGTCGCGGTAGTACACACCGATGTTCATTCCCACATAAACGGTTTGATGTGCGTCTTCATCCACAACAACCGAACGCGCGCTTACCGAAGGAAGGCCGGTGGAAAGGTTGATCCACGTGCTGCCGCCGTCGTTGCTGCGGTACACGCGGTTGGTTGAACTGTTGCAGGTAATCCAGATGCGGTTTGCGTCGTATTTGCTGGCGTAGATGGAAGTCACCGACGCAGGGGCAGTAAGTGTTGACCAGCTGCTGCCGCCATTGGTGGTGCGGTAAATGGTCGTACCTTTCGTAGCCCAGATATAGCGGGTATTGGCTTTGGAAACCTCCAGCACGTCTACGGTTAAGGAAATCACACCGGAGGCAATATTGGTCCAGGATGTGCCGCCATTGTTAGAGCGGAAAACGCCGGTCCAGCCGCCCCATATCGTGTCGGCGCTGGTAGGATGGCCAACGAGCGGTGTTACCCAGTTGCCGGTATTGGGGCGCGTAAGATTGCTGTAGCTGCCGCCTGAATTCGTGGTCTTGTAGATGGAGCCGTACTGGCTGGTTCCAATGGATACAGCGGCATTGGTCGGACTGATGACATTGTCCATACCATCGGCACCGAGCCAATCAACCCAGGCGCCGGTACTGCGGCGGAAGGATGAACCGTTGTCCTGTGCTCCGGTCACAATCACATTGGCATCGGTCTTTGCACAGCTGATGCGGTAAAACTGGCGGATGCCCAGACCGGATGAAAGTTCGGTCCAGTCGCCGCCGCGGTTGATGCTTTTGTAGATACCGCCATCGCTGCCGGAGTAAATCGTGCCATTCACCCATTCCAGGGCATGTACATCGGCATGGTTGTACCCGACCGAATTGGGCAAGAACCATGCAGTTTCAGCGGAAAAAGACGTACCGCCATTGGAGGATACCCAACCAATGATACCGGCGATATGCACTTCGTTGGCGTTCAGTGGATTGACGCAGATGGCCATGTCGTAGGTAGCCTGGCCGCCGGTACCGGTACCGGTGGTTTCGTATCCAAAGTAATTGGTTCCGGAGGCTGGGCTGCCGGTTACCCTGGTTGTGTAGGTCTTACCCGTATCGGTGCTGCGGTACAAGCGACCAAATTCACTGCCGTTGGCTTGTACTGCATAAACAATGGCCGGATTGGCGGCGGAAACGGCGATGAGTGTGCGGCCTGTATTGGTAATGCCTGCCGTAGATGTGATGGCCGTCCAGGTTATTCCATTGTCTGTGGACCGCCATACGCAACTCGTGCCGCTGGAACCAGAAGCAAACATGATGTTCGGATTGCCGGGCATGAACTCGATGTCTTCCTTGTGGGCGGTTTCGACGCGGGTCCATGAAGTTCCCCCATTGGTGGAGCGCCACAAACCATTTGTGGCAGCTGCGAAGACGATGGATGAATTGCCCGGATGCACTTTGACTTGCCTTGAACTTGAAGGCCCGGTGCCGGTTGCGGCCCATGAAGTGCCTCCATTGGTACTTTTCAATACGCCACCGGAACTCAGGCTGGCGTATAGCGTGCTGGTACTGTTGGGGTCGATAACGATGTGAAAGAGGTTCATCCAGGCTGAATTCACGAAATCGATTAAAGGCGTCCAACTGATGCCACTGTTGGTGCTTTTCCAAATACCACCTCCTGGAGAGGTAACGTAAATGGTGGTGGTGTCTGAAGGATGTACGGCAACGGAAGTAAGGCGACCTACACCCGGATTCCAGGCGCTCGTGCGGCTCCAGTAGTTAGGACCAAGCTCCGACCATTGTTTGGTGCTGCGCAACCGGATACCCATGCCGCGAAGGGCGTCGTGGTAAGCGCGGTCTTCGTTTTCCGCCGGAATGAAATACCCGTTCGCGTCCAGGTGAAACTTTCGCTCGTACAACCAGCGTTGGTATTGTTTGAAACCTGAACCCTGACCGGTTCCGGTGACACTGAAAATCTCAGCGGCCCTTGCCTCTACCTGGTCAATGCGCAGGTCGGTGCGCTCCATCAGACTGAAGATATCTGTCTGGGCATGTGTTTCTGCCGACAACAACAAAGCGCCGGCGAGGGCGGCCAAGCGGAACAGTTTCAAACCGCTCTTTACCCCCCCAATGAATGTGTTTACTCTTGCCATGAATGAGTTTGTTTTTTTACAATACTATTAACTTATTTTATCAAAACAACAAAAAAAGAAGAACGCATACCGGCATAACACAAAAGGTTTCGGCTCACAATGTTCAACAAAAAAGCTTTTGAGTAACCTCCAGCACGACGCGAAGTTTCGGGTTAAAGAATGCCCCGGATAGCATGTTTCTCTATCTCGGAATCCGCGCACCCCGGTTCTGCCGTATGGCAAATGCGCAACAAGCCAATGTGCTTGTGGAACGAAAAAAAAACAAGTCATCTCGTCACCTGCGAAAAATCAAGCCGAGGCAGTTTCTTATTTTTCGGTCAGGCAAGGCAGTGAGGATGACACGCACCGGGTGCCGAGGCGGGATGATTTCACGGATAGACCAACGCGTCCCGATTCTGCGCCTGCATCGGATGCTTATTGCCTCAAAGCGGTATGCTGCCGTTCCAGCTGACGGTTTAATCCCGCTGGATGCATATCGGCACCCGCACCTGTTCGCCGGATTCGCTTTCGAAACGCACGATGTTCCGGCCGGCAGGCCAGCGTTGCGTATCGAAAGCCCATACTCCGGTGGAAACCTGTTCCTGCATCAGCAGTCGCCCCATGGCATCGTACACTTCCAGTCTACCCGCTTCGAGGCTGCTGCCGCGCAGGGTGTTTCCAACCGGGTTGCCGAAGATGCGCAAGCCCTCATAGGCCGTCTGCGCATGAACGGATTGCGACAGGCAAGACAACCTGGAAATCCGGGTCCACAGCTCGTTGTCGAACGAAGAGGCTGCCAGTTGCACGTTTCCGGCGGCATTGCCCATCCGCACCACTACCATATTCTGCGATGGAATCACATAGAGCTTCTGGTCGTTCTTGCCCAGGGCCGCATACATGTCGGCGGGAGCTGCGGGAATCATGCTGCCATTGAAGACAAATTGCACCGTCGGGAGCATGTGGGAAGCTTTGCCGTTCAGCCACCAGAGATACCCATAGCTGAGGTTGATGGACTGTGAGGTATTGATCATATCGCGGAAATAGTTGCGATCGCGCATCACCGTATCGGTATTCCATACGCCGTTGTTCAGCATCAACAAACCGAAGCGGGCCATGGAACGCGGGGTACTGAAATAGACATTGTTGTATCCGATTTTCAGCCATTGGCCGGTCATGCCTGTCGGAACCTTCAGCCGGCTGGTGGTGAACTGGTTGTAAGTTACCCCAACGGCGTTCTCGACGATCTTCTCCATCAGGGTATAGGGTGCGTTGTGATAGGCCCAGCGCGTTCCGGGTGCTGCCTTGTAGGTAAGGCAGGAAGGCAGGGTGCAATCGTCGTCGGCCACAGCATCGTCGAGTCCGGTGCTCATGGTAAGGTGATGGCGCACGTTGATGGCGGCTTCCTGAGTGGCGGTCAGGGAAGACCAGCCTTTGCCCAGATAACGCGCGCTCGTGTCGGTGATGCGCAGCTTGCCTTCCTCCTGCGCCAGTCCGGCAAGAAAGGCCGTGAGTGTTTTGCCGGCCGAGGCCCAATACCAGGCGCTGTCGCGGGTAAAGGTTCCGTAATAGCGTTCGACCACGATTTTACCATCCTTCAACACCATGAATCCTTTGGTGCCTTTGGCTTCGAGAAAACGGTGTAGGCTTTCGATGCTATCATTACACCAGCCGAGGCGTGTCGGGGAAAGGGTGTCCCAGCTTGTGCCCGTTTTGGGTGGGAAATACAATTTCTGGCCCTGAACAGCCGCGGTGCACAGGAAAGTGA
>CANHTS010000129.1 GCA_947463435.1 Flavobacteriales bacterium
AAGGAACAGGAGAATGGGGTTCGAAGTTAAATACGAATTGCGGGGCGATTCCAATATCGGTTCAGTAGATTTCGACAATGTGCAGTTTGGCCGGGTTTTTACCGACCACATGTTCATAGCAGAATACGATGGCCAGCAATGGGGCGACTGCCGTATTGTGCCTTATGGTCCGCTGCCATTGAGCCCGGCAACATCGGCCCTGCATTACGGGCAGTCGATTTTTGAAGGGATGAAGGCTTTCAAAGATGAAGCCGGTAATCCGCTGCTGTTCCGTCCGTACGACAATGCCAGGCGCCTGAACATCTCAGCCCGCAGAATGTGCATGGCTGAATTGCCTGAGGATTTGTTTGTGGAAGCCCTGGAACGTTTGGTTTGGGTTGACCGCGAGTGGATTCCCACCAAACCCGGCGCCAGTCTTTACCTGCGTCCATTCATGTTTGCTACCGACGATTTTTTGGGCGTTCGCCCTTCTACCCGCTATATGTTTGTGGCGTATTGCTGCCCGGTGGTGGCCTATTACAGCCATCCGCTGAAGGTGAAAGTGGAAGACAAGTATTCGCGCGCAGCACCCGGCGGTGTAGGCTTCACCAAATGCGCCGGCAACTACGGAGCTGCCATGTTGCCGACCAAGGAAGCGCAGGATGAAGGCTTCGATCAGGTATTGTGGACCGACCCGGTTGAGCACCGCTTTTTAGAGGAAACCGGCACGACCAATTGCTTTCTGGTGCGCGGGAACACCTTGCTTACTCCGGCACTTACCGACACCTTGCTCCCCGGAATCACGCGCGATTCGGTGATGAAACTGGCAGCCTACTTCGGTTTGAATGTATCCGAAGAGCCCATCAGCATCGAAACCCTGAAAGCAGCAGTAACAGACGGCAGCCTGAAAGAAATGTTCATTACAGGAACCGCTGCTACCGTGATTACCATCGAAGGATTTGGTCACCGCGGCGATTACTTTGACCTGGAGCCGCGAGCCGATCACAGCCTATCGGCGCGCATCCTCGAAACCATGGATGCCATTCGCACCCGCAAGTCAAGCGACCCATTCGGATGGGTTCATCCCGTGCCAGCGCGCTGATATCCCGGGAATCAGAATTTATTCTTCCACATCATGCTCTCCATAGGCTTGACGGTGCGCACGTTGTATTTGGCGCCTTTCTTCTTGTTGTAAGGCATATCGATTTCACCCTGCACTTCGAAGTAAATGAGCTGTCCGACGGGCATGCCCACGTATACGCGTACAGGCTGGCAAACAGAGATTTCGAGTGTCCAGGTATTGCAGAAGCCCACATCGCCCTTACCGGCTGTGGCATGGATATCGATGCCGAGGCGCCCGGTGCTTGACTTGCCTTCAAGGAAAGGTACATGGCGATGGGTTTCGGTATATTCTTCGGTAACACCGAGGTAGAGTGTGCCGGGTTGGAGCACAATGCCTTCCTCCGGGATCTCGAAATAATCAATCTTGTTATGAACGCGCGCGTCGAGCACCCTGTCGCGGTAAGTTGCCAGGTATCGGCCAAGATGCACATCGTATGAATTGCTGCCGAGACAATCGCGGCGGAAAGGTTCTATAAGGATTTGGCCTTGCTCAATTTCTTCGAGTATGCGTTTGTCGGACAGTATCATGGGGCGGCAAAAATAAGGAAGGGAAGCCGAATCAGTCTGACAGCAATTCAATGCGAAAAACGCGGAGCATGCGATCGTCGCCGGCACTGGCCAAAACCCGGTTTTCCAGCCACAACAGCCGGTTAACGGAGGAACGATGGGCAAAAGCATTTGCCGCGCCTATCACCTTGAGCAATTGCAGGCTATGGCTGTCCCAGATGCGTATCGTCTTATCCATGCTCGCCGTCGCCAGCAGCTTTCCATCGGGAGATAAGTCCATATGGTGAATATGCAGCAAATGGGCTTTGACTTCATCGATCAAAGCAAAACCTGCTGCGGCATCCCAAACCAGCAAACGTGCGTCGCGGCCAGCTGAATACAGCCGCTGCAATTGCGGATGAAAAGCCAGGGCGAATACGGATCCGCTGTGGCCGTTCAGCACAAGGGGCGTTTCAATCGGATCGCTGTTCCAAATGCGAATTTGCGCGTCGGAGTATCCGGCAGCCACCGCATTGCCAGGTAGCATTTGCAAAACGCGAAGGCTTTGATTCGAGAAATGGTTCAATGCTGATGCGTTGCCAGCGTCGTTCCATTCCATGCAGCGACCGTCGCCGCCGCCGCTGTACCATTTCCCCTCCCCTGCGGCCATCAAGGCAAACAATCCATTTTGATGGGCGAGCAGCCTGCGCACCTGGCCTTCACTTTCCTGCATAAACAGCTCGCCCGTTGCCGCACCGGCCACCCAGCGAACGCCATCGGGAAACAATAAACTGTATACCGGCCCAGGGAAACGCGCTACAGCCAAGCCTGTATCTGATTCCAAGGGTTGCCAGCGCACGAGCATTCCGTCGCCGCCGGCGGTGTAAAGAAAGCCCTCGCCATCCAGCGCCATGGCATAAATTCCCTGGGTATGCCCCTGGAGTTCAGCTATTTTCTCAACTTTGCAGTAGCGATCCATGCCCCTCTTACCTCTAACAACAATCAGCTCCAAAGAAAGGATATGGATGTGGAAGATAGAACCGCAGGCCGCAGACCTTGAACGGAAAGCCTGGCTGGGCCTGCAGCAGGAGGCGGTAAATGAAATTCTGCAGCATGCTGCGCCCGGTTGTGGTATCGTGAAAGATGACAAGGGGAAACCCCATCTCGCTCCATTTACAGCCGATATCAGCATTTCCCATAGCGGGCCGCTGGCAACCGTCTATGTTTCAGAAGCCGGACCGTGCGGGGTAGATCTGGAAATGATCGGAGACAAGGTATTGCGCATTGAACGCAAGTTTTGTTCGGAAGCAGAAAGCGAGAGCCTCGACCGCGTTGCGCACCGCGAAGCCTTGCACTTGATCTGGGGCGCCAAAGAAGCACTGTATAAACTGTATGGCAGGAAAGAAGTCGATTTCCGTACCCAACTGTTTATTGAGCCGTTCGAACCTGCAGAGAGCGGACATCTGTTCGGCCGGACCATTCTACCCGGATTGCAAGACCGGTTCAGATTGGGCTATCGTTTTTGGGACGGCTATTGTTTGGTCTGGACGGAAGTGTAATTCGTCACCACCGTGCCCAGCGGTTCTGTCAATTCGCGCCGCTTTTCCATCAGGTACATCTGATATTCCAGCAATTGTTCCCAATCTTCATCCGGGCCAAGCTCAGCCAGGCGGCTCAGTGAATCCTGGATCGTGAGCTCTATCTTCTTTCGCCGGAGATGGTTAAAAATGGAAGTCAGTTCTTCGAGCGCATTCTGTGCTTCGGTGAGCACCTGGATATCGTTCTTCGCCCAGGCATCCGACAAGGTGTATTGCCGGCTCAGGACATCGGAGACAAAAGATGACAGCTCCGTATCGTCGGTAACGGTAAAGAAATTGTCGGTAAGCGGTTGGTTTGCGGCGTGCAGTGAGCGCAAGGCATCGAAAGTGCGGGCGCAAAGCGGGTTGTTGAAAACGATATCGGTGCCTTCATTCAGTTCGGCCATCGCAATTTCCCACAACATGGGTTCTTCCTCTCCCGTGCGCAGTGTGCCGAAACGGATCATAAAAGCAAGCAGCCCGCGCTCCTGGTGTTCATCGCTGAAAGAAACAGAAACCGGTTCGAGTTGTGCCTGCTCTGCGATGCGGTCGATTTCACGCTGGGTATCTTCTCCATCCTTCTGCCAATTGCCCCTGACGATGCGGTTGAGCTCGTAGAGCAGTGTTTCCTGCGACTGCCCTGCAATACCGGCCAGTTCTTTCAGCAATTCCACCCGCTTGATCGTATCGCGGATCAGCGCCAGACTTTGCAGGATATCGCGGATCACCTCGGCCCGGCGTATGGGGTCGTTGCCGGCATCGGCAAAAAGCAGGTCGGCTTTAAAAAGAATGAAATTCTTCTCGGTCTTTTGGAGGAATTCAGTGAATGCCGGACCGCCCAGGCTCTGACAGTAACTGTCAGGATCTTCCCCTTGCGGAAACAGCACCACCCGCACGTTGAGGTCTTCCTTGAGCAGCAGGTCAATACCGCGCATCGAAGCCTTGATACCCGCCTGGTCACCGTCGTACAGCACCGTTACGTTGGAAGTAAAACGGCGCAGCAGGCGGATTTGATTCTCCGTCAGTGCCGTTCCGCTGCTGGCAACTACATTTTCAATGCCGGCCTGCGCCAAGGTGATAACATCCGTATAACCTTCGGTCAGGTAAACCCGATCTGCTTTTTTGATGCTGTTCCGCGCCTGAAAAAGGCCGAACAGGTGATCGCTTTTGTGGTAAACCGGACTTTCGGCCGAATTGACATACTTGGGCTGACCTTCCGCCTTCCCCATCAAACGCCCGGCAAAAGCCACAATGCGGCCGTTGACGGAGTGGATGGGGAACATAACCCGGTTCCGGAACATATCGAACCAGCGACCGCTTTCGCTCTGTTTCACCAGGCTGGCAGATGCAAGCACTTCCTTTTCCAATCCGGCTTTGACGGCGGCATCCAGCAAGCCCGACCAGTTTGCGTCTGAATAACCCAGTTCCCAGCGGCGGATGGTTTCAGTCGTGAAGCCGCGCTCGTAGAAATACTCCAGCGCAATCGCCTTCCCTTTCTCCGATTCCTGCAACTGCTTTACGAAGTAATCGCCCGCAAATGCCAGCGCAGCAAAAAGATTCTCCCTTTGTCTTTGCGCTTCCTGCTCTTCTTCTTGTTCCTGCTGACCTGTTTCGGCCAATTCAACACCGAAACGTTTGGCCAGCTGGCGGACCGCCTCCGCGAAGGGAAGCTGCTCCACATCCATCACAAACTGGATGGCATTTCCTCCTTTTCCGCACCCAAAGCATTTGTAAATGCCGCGTGTCGGATTTACGTTGAAGGAAGGCGTCTTTTCATCGTGAAACGGACAAAGCCCTATCATGTTTACCCCGCGCCGTTTGAGGGTAAGGTACTGGCCCACCACATCTTCGATGGGCGCAGATTCAAGAACCTGGTCTATGGAATGCCGGGCGATCAAAGCACCCGAATTTACTTCATTACCTTGTATGAACGAAGTAAGTAAGCATCGCCGTTCAGGTATTCTTTTTTCACAATACCGATTTCACGGCTGATTGCAATGGATTTGTAGAGTGGTGGAAACTGCGGATCGTTGAAAGGCCGCAATTCAATGACGTTTGAAAAAGGCGTATCGCCAACCATGTAAGTCGGGAAGAAATTCACAGTGTCACCTGAATTCCCGGTAAAATCGCTTCCATTGCACCAAAACAAAGGACCATATACCAGTTGTACATCAGTATTGGTAACCAGCACAATCCTGTCGATCGGATCTTTTAGTCCCGATTCGGCCCTCACCTGGATATCGTAATTCAGATTGCTCTTCAGATCGTAAGCCACAAATTCGTTCTGCACTTCATCATATCGATTGGAACCGGTCATAAAATTGGACGCTGTAACCGTTTCCTTCACAGTCGTATCGCCCTGCTTCACATAGGTCCAAACCGAACCGTTACCAAAAGACACGAAATCGGTGGTGAGTTTGTGCAGTGGAATCTCACGGATATTGTTGGATTCACAGGCGCCCAATGCCAATAAACCCGCGGCTGCGACTCCTAAAAGTGAACTTTTCCGTGTGAATTCCATACCCTTATTATCTCAAAAACGACGCCAAAAATACATAACTTTCGCCGGATTTTTATGGAAATTACTGCAGAGACTTTACGGAATATGGCAAACAGTTTACAGGATAAACTCCGCGAACTGCGCCATCAGATCCATTCCAACCCGGAATTGAGTTTCGAAGAATACGAGACTTCCGCGTTGATTAAGAAGGAGTTAGACCGCATGGGCATCCCTTGGCAAGCCATGGCGGGAACGGGTGTATGCGCGCTGATTGAAGGTAGAAATCCTTCGTCGAAAGTTGTCGGATTGCGGGCAGACATGGATGCGCTGCCCATACAGGAAGTGGAGGGCCGGCCATACGGATCGCGCAACCCGGGGAAAATGCATGCCTGCGGGCACGATGTGCACACCACCTGCCTGCTTGGCACCGCCGAATTGCTAAACAATTTGCGCAATCAATTCAACGGAACGGTGAAGCTTGTCTTTCAGCCGGGAGAAGAACGCATACCGGGTGGTGCCAGCCTGATGATCAAAGACGGCGTGTTAGACAATCCAAAAGTGGATGTGATGATCGGGCAGCATGTGATGCCACAGATGCCCGTGGGATTGTACGGTTTCCGGGAAGGCTTGTATATGGCGAGCGCCGATGAAATCTATCTCACCCTGCACGGTAAGGGTGGCCATGGCGCTGCTCCGCATCTGTGCATCGACCCGGTGGCTGCCGCAGCACAGATTCTGGTGAGTCTGCAGCAAGTTGTAAGCCGCGGAGCGAATCCAATTATCCCGTCTGTGCTGAGTTTCGGAAAGGTAATTGCCAACGGCGCCACCAATGTGATTCCTGAAACGGTGTATATCGAAGGCACGTTCAGAACACTCGATGAGGCCTGGCGCGCGGAAGCTCACGAGAAGATCAGGAGCATTACGAAAGGCGTTGCCGCTTCATTCGGCGTGCGGGCTGAGCTTGAAATTCGCAAGGGTTATCCTTTCCTGCGCAACGACCCGGCCTTGACCGCGCGCTGTCGGGAAGCGGCTTCCGCCTTTGTGGGTGAAGCGCATATCGAAGAGCTTAGTATTTGGATGGCTGCGGAAGACTTTGCCTATTACAGCCACAATGTGCCTAGTTGCTTTTACCGCCTGGGTGTTCGGAATGAAGCACGCGGTATCGTGCATGGTGTTCACCACCCGGGTTTTGATATCGACGAAGACGCTTTGTCGCTGGGTGTGGGCATGATGAGCTGGCTCGCATTGCAAGAGCTCAACAACTGAACAGAAATCTGTCAGGCGCCGATTACGCTGCGCAGCATTTCGACCTGGCTTTCCCACAGCATGGCGGTAGATTCCCTTTCTTCATCCAGGCAAAAATCAACGATGAGCAGCTCAACGTCGCCTGTCAGTTCATCTTGCACAATATGGAACTCGAAGTATTCGTCTTCCGGGCTGTCGACCCAATGCAGGCGCACCAATTTATTCTGGACAGTCTTTACAAGATCGGCTGAATTGGCTGAACCGTCTTCCCATTCAAAATGATAGACCTGGTTGCGGGCTGAAACCTGATCCGCGAACCACGACTGCAGTCCGGTTGGGGTGGAAATGTAATTGAATAGGATGGAAATAGAGGAATGCATGCTGAATTCCAGCTCTATCTTGTGCTTTTGCGGGGAATCGTTCTTGAGCTTTTTTGACATACGGGGTAAAATCGCAAGTAAAAGGGCAAAGGGTTCAATTCCAAAATCTGTGGGTAAATATCCGCTTCAGGTGTTTGCCTCAACGAATTGAAGGAGAAAAGACGAAGCGCGTCCGAGCGGTGTATTTTCGCAGCGTGACAAACCTCATCCGTCGCATACCTGGCTTCATCGTCGCACTGCTCGCATTCACAGCTGTCGCCCTGACGCTGTTGTTGCTGCATGACCCCGGCTATCCGACTTTATGGGCCAATGCGCA
>CANHTS010000130.1 GCA_947463435.1 Flavobacteriales bacterium
GGATGGCAACCAACAACACAAGCAACAACTCCCTGTTGAGCAGCGAAGCCTGGATATAGTCGTTGTATTTATGCGCGGTGAAGGCAGAAAAATCAAACAAGCGCCGGTACATGGCCCAGGTGTCGCTGAGGTTTTCGGCCCGGAAAGGCACCCAGCTCATGGTGAAGACGAGAGCCGTGTAGATATGCGCCAACATCCGGCTCCACCAACGTTCGCCGCTGATTGGCCAGATGCGTTCAATGGTGAGGAAAACGCCGTGAAACAATCCCCAAAAAACAAAATTCCAGCTTGCGCCATGCCAGAAACCGGTAAGAAGGAAAACGGCAAACAGGTTGCGGTAGGTTTTCCAGATGCCGCCGCGGTTGCCACCAAGCGGGATGTATACGTAATCGCGGAACCAGGTAGAGAGCGAAATATGCCAGCGCGCCCAGAAATCTTTCATGTTGCGGGCTGTGTAAGGGAAGTTGAAATTTTCAGGGAAAGTGAATCCGAACAAAGCAGCCAGCCCGATAGCCATATCGCTGTAGGCAGAGAAATCGGTATAGATCTGCAGGGTATAACAAATGACGGCCAGCCATGCGGTTGACTGCGACATATCGCCAAACTGCACGCCCCACAAGGTATCGGCAGCAAGGGCGAGATTATTGGCTATGAGCACTTTCTTCGCCAGACCGATGATGAACCGCTCCAGGCCGGCCACCACCTTGGCGTAATCGAAGCTGCGCTTTCCGAGTTGTTCCGCAATTTGATTGTAGCGGATAATCGGCCCTGCAATGAGTTGCGGGAACAGACTGATATACAAAGCCATGTCTACCGGATTGCGCTGTATCGGCGTACTTCTCCGGTACACGTCTGTGATATAACTTAATCCGTGGAAGGTGTAAAAGGAAATGCCCACCGGCAATGCCACTGTTGCAAGTTGCCATGGGTCATTCCCGGAAGCTTGCAATATGGTATTGAGGTTTTCACCGAGAAAGCCGGCGTATTTGAACCAAACCAGCAAACCCAGGTTGAGCAGGACACCCAAAACCAGCACCTTGCGACGCAGCGCAGCCCGAACCGATTCGATGCCCAGTGCGGTGAAGTAATTGATGGCCATGCTCACCAGCAATAGCAATGTATACGCAACGCCTCCCCAGGCAAAGAAAACCAGGCTGAACAGCAGCAGCACTGCATTCCTTAATACCTTGGGAACCAGGTAATAGGCGAACAGACAAAGCGGAAGGAAAACAAAGAGGAAAACAAGCGAATTGAACAGCATACCCTAAACGTGGTAGCTTTAACGCCGTTTCACCATTGTATTGCGCAACATGATATAAAGCACCACCAGGATGAAGATCACTACGAAGAGTATCGACATCTGGAGCGACAACTTGAGCGAACTTGGCAAGCCCAATACGAACATATTGATCAGCAACTGGGCAATGGCATAATAGATACTGATTTGCAGGTGGGGTTTACGCGCCACATGCACCAAGCGCTTGAACAGAAAATCGCGGTGTGGGACAAAAATGTTCTGCCGAAGGATCAGTTTGTAACCCACTGTGAGTCCTGCATCGACACCAAAAACTGCGAATAGCAGTAAATAAGCGTAGTTACCGGTCTTCAACAGCAGGCTGTACATGAGAAACAGGATAACCATGCTCACCGTCATACTTCCAACATCTCCCATGAAAGCGACGGCCTTTTTTCTGACATTTAACACCGCGCTCACCACCATAGCCAGCATCATCGCGAGAATGAAGTTGGAATCGGCAAAAGCTACCCGTACACCGTTGCTGTCGGTGAGTCTTTCATTCAAAAACAGCATGGAACCCAATACCACCAAGACATTCAAGATGAGCATGCCATTGATGCCGTCCATGAAATTGTAGGCATTGATTACACCCACGCCGAACACCAGCGCTGCAGCACCAAGAATCAAAACACCTTCACCCTGGGTTTTGAAATCCAGCTGCCAGATAAGTAAAAGGATGGCGAACATCTGGAATACCAGCCGTATGGAATGTTTCAGCGAGAAGATGTCGTCGATGAAGGATATCGTAGCGATGAGCAGCAATGCGATAACAAAGTACTCCGGCAGGTTGAAGCCCATCGAGAAACCGTAGACTATGAAGGAAAACACTGAAATAAGACCAAGACCGGTCAGCGTCGGGTTGACGTGTGAGCTGCGCCCGGTCGGATGGTCATATAACTGAAACTTTCGTCCGAGTACAACGAACAATACAGCAGCCAAAACGGTGGATGCCAAGGAAATCAGTAGAAACCAGTAGTTCAGTCCCTGCACGGTAAGGATTTGCGCAAAAATACCGAACTTCAGTCAGCCGCGTACATGGCTTCGATTTCTTTTTCGTAGTTCTGCGTCACCACCTTGCGCTTGGTCTTCAGGGTAATGGTGAGCTCTCCGCTTTCCTGGGTAAACATATGGCGCTTTACACGGAACTCGCGGATGCGTGCATACTTCGCCAATGCCTCACCCAGGCGTTTGATATCTTCTTCCAGCCAGGCCTGCACGGCAGGATCGTCGATGAATCGCTCTTCCTGTGTAAAGAAATCGTCTCCAACGCCAAACTTCTGCTTGTACTCTTCCTGGTTCGGTACTACCAACGCAGTCACGTATTCGCGCTTGTCTGCAATGATGAAAATCTGCTCGATTTTCGGACTTTGCAGGTAGTTGTTCTCCACCGGTGTCGGATAGATATTCTTGCCGAGCGATGTTACCAGCATATTCTTCAGGCGGTCTGTAATTTTCAGATAGCCTTTTTCAAAACGCCCGATATCGCCGGTGTGAAACCAGCCATCGCTGTCAAAAACCAAAGCCGTTTCATCCGGCCGGTTCCAATAACCTTTCATGATATTGGGGCCTTTGACGATGATTTCACCTTCTTCCGAAGCGAACGCCGGATTAAAACTATTGTAATCCTGTATGGTGATGATGCGGCCGCTTTCGATTTCCTGAATAGCAACCTGCTGACTGGGTGCAATGCGGCCTACTGTTCCATATACCTGGCGGTGGAATTCGTTTACGGTAATGAACGGCGAAGTCTCCGTCAAACCATAACCTTCCTGTACTTTCAGTCCGATATTCCCAAAAAACTCGCCGACATGCTTGGGCAGGGCGCCGCCGCCTGAGATCATCATGCGCATCTTTCCGCCAAGCTTGCTCTTCACCTTGCTGAAGACCAGTTTTTCCGCCACATTGTGCTTCAGCCGCAAAGGCAGTGCAGGGCTGCGGCCTTCATCCAATACATGCCGCATCTTCTCACCTACGCCGATGCTCCAGCGGAAAATGCTTGCACTGATGCCGCCTTTGGCCGTAGCCGTGGCAATCACCTTGTCGTGAACCCTTTCCAATACGCGCGGAACACAAGCCATCACGGTAGGGCTTACTTCGCCGACATTCTGCGCCACCTTGTCCACGTTTTCAGCAAAAGCAATCTGGGCCCCGGCATAGGTAGAAAGGAAATAAGTAGCCATGCGTTCAAATACGTGGCTGAGAGGAAGGAAGCTGAGGTACAGATCGTCTTTCGTCAGCGCGGGGCACAACTCAATCGCGTCGTAGCAGTTGCTCATGAAGTTGTGATGCGTGAGCATGGCGCCTTTGGGCACGCCGGTAGTACCAGAAGTGTAGATGAAGGTACTGATATCTTCCGGACCAACGGCTTCAAACGCTTCACGCAGGGCAATGCGCTGATGCGGCAAGGCTGCTTCACCTGCCACGAGCATGCTGTCGTAGGTGATATACTTTTCGTCTTGCGGTGCATCGAGGTGCATGATCACCTTGCGCACATTGGGACATTCCTTCTCAATCTTCCGGAACTTGCGCAGCAGGAAGTTGTTTCCCACCACCAACATCACGGCACCCGAGTCGGCAATAACAAACTGCGTTTCTTCGGGTGTCAGGGTTGGATAAATGGAAACGTTCACTGCACCGATTTTCTGCATGGCCTGGTCGAGGCAGATGTATTCAGCCGAGTTTTCGAGGATGAGCGCAATGCGGTCACCCTTTTTCACGCCTTCCTGCAAGAAGAATGCTGCGATTTTGTCTACAGCATCCAACACTTCTGCATAGGTCATCGGATTCCATTTGCCGTCTTCTTTGGTGAAGAGGTACGGTCGGTCGGGCGTGTGAATGGTATGTGCCGCGTTCAGCAGGAACTGGTGAAGGCTGCGGAAATTTTGTTCGGTATTGGTTCTGTCCATATCGGGTTTGGAAAAGCTTGGATGGTTTATTTTACTGCAACGATACTGATTTCCACATTTGCATTGCGCGGCAGGCCGGCAACCTGAACCGTTTCGCGTGCCGGAAAGGGCGCCTGGAAATAGGTTTCGTAAACGCTGTTTACGGCTTGAAAATCTTTCATGTCTTTCAGGAAGATGCTGGTTTTCACGACGTGTTCAAACCCGAATCCGGCCTGTTTGAGCACGGCTTCCACATTGGCCATCACCTGGCGGGTTTCGGTCAGAATATCGCTGTTGCGCAGCTCGCCGCTCACCGGGTCGAGCGCAATCTGCCCGCTGCAATACAAGGTATTTCCGGCAAGTATGGCCTGGCTGTATGGACCGATCGGTGCCGGAGCTGCCGAAGTAAGGATGCTTTGTTTGCTCATGGTTTGGTTAATTTCGCTCCGCGATGCGCATTGCCATAACAGGAAAGGACTCAGCCACAGAAGCACTGTCACAGGGCGTTTCATCGGGCGTCAATATTACCACAATTGCCCGAAATGAAATTCACCTCCGCGATTTACAGGAATTCGACGCGGTATTCGACGCTGAATTTGACGAAGACCCCGCTCCCATCCGCCATTATACATCTCAAAACAAGCCACTGTACTTTCTGGGCAGTGCCACTATTTTATTGGAGGAAGTGTTCCTGCAGCACGGAATAGCCCCTGCAGACAATTTCATCGGCTTCAACAGCCTGCCCGGTCTGATTCGCCGCAGCCTGCTTGAAGCCTGCGATCCTTTCGGAACAGATCGCGTTCGCGCCGCCGAAATAGTCCGTGCCATGGGTTACGAAGCCCCCGAATGGGTCGGCAGCCGCGTGGGTTTGGTGACGCCGAGGATCTTATGCATGATCATCAACGAAGCATTTTACACGTTGCAGGAAGGAACAGCCAACCGGCGCGATATCGATGCTGCCATGAAGCTCGGAACCAATTATCCGCACGGACCGTTTGAATGGTGCGATATCATCGGTATCGACAAGGTTTACCGCCTGCTTGAATCGGTCTATGCCGATACAAAAGAGGAGCGGTACAAGATCTGTCCGCTCCTCAAAACTACTTTTTTACATTCCCGTCTGGCGGGAAACTGATTCGGCCTTAGGCAATTTCGCCGAGCACATCCACGATCTTTTTCAGATCGGGAATTTCACCGGCATTCTCCAGCACTTCCGCATGGCGGATAATGCCTTCGCGGTCGATCACAAACGCAGAACGCTTGCTCACGCCGCGCATACCGAAAGCGAAACTTTCGTAGATGCTGCCATAGGCAGATGAAATTTCTTTGTTGAAATCAGACAACAAAGGGAAGTTCAGCTGTTGGTCTTCGTGGAAGCGCGCGAGGGTGAAGGGGCTGTCGACTGATATACCGAATACATCGGCATCGAGGGCGGTATAGCGGTTCAGGTTATCGCGCATATCGCAGAGTTCGGTTGTGCAAACACTTGTAAATGCCTGGGGATAGAAAAGCAGCACCACCTTGCGGCCGCGGAGACCGGAGAGGCTGATTTCCTTTTTGTCGTGGCTGAAAAGTGTAAAGTCGGGGGCGGGGGTTCCAACGGCGGGAACAGCTTGTGCTTGTATCTGCATGTCCAAATAACGAGGCACTGCGGCTATTGGTTTTTGCGTTGAAGATTTTTCCTGAAAGGCTGCGTGTAAATTGCAACCCTTATTGAGCATGTTTTCTGGCACGCAACTTGACTTTACAATGACAGGAATAGTACCTGTCTTTTGCTCTCAGCGGGCTTTAGGAGGTTTCAGCGCTCCGGATCCAAACGCTAAAACCTGCCTTCCGCAGCACTAAGGCACCTGCTACTGTCCAGAAAAACAAACAAACGAAGAACCGCCATGAAAAGACTACTTACCCTGCTTTCACTGATTTGCCTGCTCGGGCCTGCGCGACAAGCCATGGCCCAGCTCCCGCTCGGGAACGTCAGTGGCAACTACAACGCAACCCAGTCGATGTTGCTCAATCCGGCCCAGGTTTACCCCGACCGGAACCGCGTTTACATCCATGGCTGGAGCTACGCAGCCGAGTTCAACAACAACCTGGTGCGCTTTGAACGCCCATTCAGCTTGTGGAACTGGACCGGCAGCGATCTCCGTCTGCGCGACATGGAAGGCCTGGAAACCGGCAAAGACCGTTACCTGAACTACCTGAGCACTTCGCAGATTCTTTCGTTTTCGTTCCGCTATGCGCGCAACCACGCGTTCGGTTTCAGCACCCGCACGGTGCAGGGCATCAGCCTCACAGGTGCCGGTGATGCGCTTTCGCTGATCGGCCGCAACGGACTGGATACCAGTCTGGCCAATGGCCCGGGCCGCGGACTGGCGCGAAACCGCGATTACACCAACGGCGCATTCTCGCTCAATACCGACAACTACCAGGAATTCGCCTTCACCTTTGGCTGGGCTTCCGGACGCAACTCGCGGCATTTCCTGAAAACAGGCTTCACCGGCAAATTGCTGCTGGGTTTTGGCGCCGCGCATGTATCCGGCCGCGACCTCGACTTCCGTTTCAACAGCCGCGACACCTTACTCCTTCGCTCCGGCTCTTACCGCACCGGCCATACTGGCGAAGCTTCCGTCAACAACGCCCTGAGCAATCCGCTAGGCCTTTGGTTCAACGAAGTAAACGGTGCCGGTCTGGGCTTCGATCTTGGGTTCACTTACGAATACCGTCCGGAAAAACTGCGCAGCAAGCCCAACCGCTGGAACTGCCTGCCCGACGACAACCGCGACTATCGCATCCGCCTGGGTGCTTCGGTAAGCGATATCGGCTTCATTACTTACAGCGGCGCCAATACCCGCGAAGTGACGCTCAGCAACCAGGTTTGGCGCATCAACCCCGGCCTTATGCAGCAGCGCTTCGACGCATTCCAGCCCGACCGCTTCGAAGCCGTTGACAACGACTTTACCGACGCACTTGGCACCAATGTGAAACAAAGCGACGCCTTCACCACCTTCACTCCTGCGTCCTTCAACGCACAGCTCGACTACAATTTCGGAAAAGGATGGTACTTGGGTGGCCATTGGGTGCAGAACCTGCGCAGCAAAGAAGGCATCGGCCTGCAAAAGATGTCGCAGGTTTCGCTGGTTCCCCGCTATGAAAGAGAAAACTTCGAAGTAGGCATGCCGCTCTCCCTCACCGGAAACTATAGCCGCTTCACCTGGGGTCTTTACGGCCGTTGGGGACCATTTATCCTCGGCAGCGACAACCTCGGCGGGCTTAGTGGCATGGCATTCGACGGCCAGTTCACCGGCTCAAGTTTTTACGGCGGCGTGCGCTTCAAACTCAATCCCTGCTGGTTTACACACAACGATTATGTAGACCCTGTTGTAGACACCACCTATAACAGCGAC
>CANHTS010000131.1 GCA_947463435.1 Flavobacteriales bacterium
GGGCCATGCTGGGTGATGAGGTTGCCACGGAACTTCCAGGGGCCGGTGGTTGAATAGCCGCCCATGTAAATGGTCAGGTGGTAGTTGGTGCTGTAAGGCGAGTTGTAGTTGATGTCGATCGTGTTGTTGTCGATCGTGTTGTTACCGCCGTTGCTGTAGTTGTAAGCATACAGACCATAGTGGTAATAATATACACGCTGCTTGGCAATCAGGTTGCTTTCAAACTGCGTATTGGTGGGGTAATAGATTTGAACGCTGTACACATAGCTCAGGTAATCAGTGCCATTGTCAATGATCTTGTTACCTGACGCTACAATATTTGTCGGGTAGTAAAGATTCAGCGAATAGTGGTAGTAATAGGAAACGGCTGTCGTGGTCGAGATGTTATTCTGAATCACGTTGTTGCTAACGGTACCACCGTTGTTGTACCAATAGTCAATACCATAATAGTTGGCATACAAGCGGTTAAAGCGAACCAGGTTGCCATCCACATTGCAATCGTAGTGGTAGTATACATACATACCCCAGCTGTAGCTGGAAGAACCATTGGTGCAGTTCTCAATGCGGTTGTTGGTTACTTTGATTCGGTACAGGAAGTAACCGTAGTAACCGTAGTGCAGGGTGGTGGAACGCAGGTTCTGGATATTGTTGTTGGTGATTTCGCTCTGGCGGTTTACAGATGAACCGTAGCAGTAAACGAAATACATGCCATACGGCGTGGCTGATCCGTTGCTGGCAGAAGAGCCGTTGAAGGGAAGATCGTGAACGAAGTTGTCTGCAACCCTGAATTCACGGCCGCTTGAGAGTCCATACATGTATTCACCGCGGATACCCATGTGGGTGGAAGCGGGCAGGTTGGTGCCGGCATTCACGCGGGAAATGTCGTTGCCAACGATGTGGTCACCGTTCGAATACCAATCCATAATACCGAAGAGGTAGAAGTTCTGGATGGTGTTCTTTTCGAAAGTGTTGTTAGATGCAGTGTTGGTGTATACACTGGTTGAACCCAGGCAAGTAATACCAAAAGTAGGGCCTACACCACCGTTGGTAGTCCGCATCAATACGTTCCGGATGGTGTCGAATTGTCCGTTGTACGTAGATGTGGTGGAGTTCGTACCAGTTGTTGTTGCAGAAAACACCACGTAAGCGGTAGCAGTGGTGCCATGGCTTGTTACAGCCGTGTTCCAACTGGTGAACTGAATCGTACTGTTCTCAATCAGGTTGTTGTTCGACTGATTGTAAAAGTGAATCCCCCACGGGCAAACCGAACCGGTGTTTTCAATTACCAGGTTGCGGATGCGGAAAAAGTCGCCACCCGAAAACTGGATTACCGGTTTGTTGCCGGCAGTACTGGTGTTCTGGAAACGTACCGTGTTGCCATTGCCATTGATGGTAATCGTGTTGGTAGACGAAGTTCCTGTGACGGCGGGAAAATTAACCGGTACGCTTTCAGTCTGCGTCGACTGGACATTCACGACAATAGCGGATGAAATACCGGCGCCACCGTAAAGTGGACCTCCGTCGCTGCGTGTGATGTTCTGCAGTGCCTGGCTGAACGACAACCAGTTCTGGAAGTTGGTACTGCTTGCAGCAGCACCGCTGTTGATGGAGAAATTCCCACCTGAGTTGTTCATCTGGGCGAACAGTCCCTGCCCGGAAAAGAGCAAGGTTAAAGCGCCCAGCCGAAACAGCCTTCGGCCGATTCGGTTTGCGTTGGTAAGATTTGGATTCATAAGTGCTTGTTAATCAGGGCGAAAATTATCCGGCCTTAGCGCCTATGCGATATGATGTAAATCAGGAGTTGTTCAGGCAATATTTTCCCCAAAAGCCTTATGCATTGAAAATCAATGTGTTAACTATGTTTTGTATTCGTCAGATTCTTTCAAATTCTCAAAAGTTGCTAAAACATGACAAATCAACGACTTAAGGCTCCCTTATAAACGCACAAAGCCATTTGTTGGCACCCTAATCCACTCCGGACCAATGTCAGTAAGGCGTTGCGCATTTGTTGGATGCAAAGTTGTAAGTGATTGGTTTTTAAGGAGTTTTATAGAATCAGAAAATTTCCGACGGTTCCCTGCCGAATCATTCCTCCGACGGACAAATACGCCGCGAACGCTTTTTTCGGGGTTAAAATGAACGGAAAGCCTCTCCAGATAAAGGTTTGATCCGTTTAGAAGCCTGAATGACCTGCCGACTATCATGCCGGCACTTTCCGATGAAACCGCATCCGACATTGCAACCTTTTTGATCCCCTTGCGTCTAAGCCACTTTTCCAGCCCTCGGCGAAGGGTATCTGTCTGCCCTTTTCTGAGGTTTTGTGTCATCATTACGGCCTCGCCCATGCTGGCTGAAACGACGGCCGTACCCTGCTGCCAACGCATCGCATAGCGCTCCGGTTCAGAAAACCGATTGTCCCACTGCCGGCGCGATTCCGCAGCGCTTAGCCCCAATAATCCCAACGCAAGACCTGCCAGACGGTAACGCACCGGGAGCAATGGGCCTGCCGCCAACAAGAGTATCAGAAATGTCAACGCAGCAATCGCAGCACCGTTTGGGTACAAATGGTCGATCGATTGCATCGGCAAGGAAGCCAACTTGCCAACCACAAACTGCAACAACCACAGCAAGCGATCTGTGATCCATCCAAGTGCGTCTCCGGCCCAAGGCAAATCCGATATAAGCAGAAACCCAAGTCCGCTCACCAGGCATAGGGTGCTGATGGGAATCACCAGTAAATTGGCCGGCAAAAACCATAGCGGGAAGCTGTTGAAACAGTAAAGCGTTACCGGCAGGGTGCCAAGCTGGGCTGCGATGCTCACGGCCGACATCTTCCATATATATAGGAGTGCTTTCGAACGGGGTTGCCATGCCTTTTCAATCCGCTGGTAGAACAACATGATCCCGCCAACCGCCGAAAACGATAAGAGAAATCCGATGTCTTGCAACCAGCGGGGCTCGATGCAAAGCATGCAAACCGCAGTAGCTGCCAGTGTGTTCAGTCCCTTGCTGCTCCGGCTCCAAACCTGACCCAACGTGAGCAGGCTGAACATGAATGCCGCCCGGAATACACTTGGTGCCAAACCGCTTACCAGGGCATAGGCCCAGACACACAACAGGATAATCAGCGCCTGTGCCGGATGGTTGCGCCGAAAAAAACGGCCGCTCAAAAACAAGAGTATGCCATACACGATGCCAACATGTAAACCGCTCACGGCCAATACATGCAAGGTGCCGGTTTGCGCAAAGTGCTGCCGGTCTTCTTCGGTCACCCCGCGTTTGTCTCCTGTGATCAGCGAAATGAGCAAGGCTGCCCGTTTCTGTTCCGGCAAGACTCCGATTTTAGCTTCAATGGCTCTGGCAAAATCAGCCGCCAGGGTGCGAATACCGGTGGTCCTCCCAAGGAGCCTATAGTCGCCTGAATCTGCGCGCAGTTGGGCATAGACCTGTTTGCGCCGCAGGTATTCCCTGTAGTCAAATGCATCCGGAATCTGAGGACCGTTTGGTTCGCTCAACTGTCCATTTATATAATAGGTGTTGCCGCATACCGCCTGGATTCCTTCTTTGCCACTGAACAGGATACGCAGGCGGCCGATGGCAGGTATGGTCTTGCCGCTGCTGTCTGTTAAGGTCTGCAACTTTGCCAATGCGGCCCGAAACTTTCCTTTCCCTTCAGCATCCTCCAGCAATTCTACTTTCCAAATGCCTTTCTTGGGCAAGTGCGAATAGTGGTTGTCTTTATTGCGCTGATCGGTGATGCGCCAAATCCCGTTGCCGACAGTGAATAAAGTCAGAACAGCAAACCACGAACCTATGCGGTGGTTCCGGAAGGCGAGCAGGCCAACAAGAAAGACAACTGAAAGGAGGAAGATAAGGAGTTGCCAGCGCGGAAGCAAGAGCAGATCTCCCGCAGCCATGCCGCTGATCATACCCGCCAGTAACGGCAACAGGATGCGCAAGAAAGGATATGCCGCAGCCTGTTTCACCGCATCAGCCGAAGGTTTTAACGATCAACTGCTTGAGCAAGTCTGCCATTTCCGCATGCTTTTCCCAACCATAGCGGATATAGCTTTCGCGGTAAATCTGCAAAGCATCTGAGGTGGAATAGCAGCGGTTCACGTCCTGACAAAACAATTGCCATTCCCCGTCATTGCCATTAAAGAGACGGTTGATGAATTCCAGTCTCCGCACCAATGGCAATGCCCGTTGCAGGTCGCGGTCGCCAGGCGTCCGGAGCGGCACCGCCTGTGGTGTCGAAATAGGCACCGCCTGTGGTGTCGGAGTGGGCGCTTCAGGTGGTGTCGGAATCGGATCTATCGGTGTCTGAATCGGTGGCGCCGGAACAGGCGGTTCCACGATTTCAAGTCGTTCTGTCTTAGGTTCTTCCTGTACAACCGGTTCCGGTGTCGCAAGCGGGGTTTCAACTGCAGGCGGAGTCACGATGGGCTCAGCTATGGGTATAGTCAGCTCCTCATGCACAATAGGCACTTCTGACATAGGTGTAATATTTGCCGGTTCGAACAAATCCCCTGGCTCCGGATTGCTTCTTACCTCAGGCGCAATGGGTTCCGGTTCTGCAGGCGGAACTATCGGCGCTGCCGGAATCGGATCGGCAACCGGCGTTTCGACAGGTGTAACGACTGAAACCGGTACTTCAACTATCGGAGGAACAGTTTCAGGCGCCACAGGTGAAGTCGGCACTGCCTGCCATTGCAGTTCTTCCTCGATACTCTCTTCGCTCACAGCGGGAACCGGATTGCTGTGGTCGGCGAAAATCGGACGGCTCTCAGGAATGGTTAAAGGTGGGAGGTCGATGATGATTTCTTCGCTGGTCTCTTCCATTACCGCATCGGTCAGTTGATCGGCTAACAGGTAAATAGAAGCAGCCAATTGCTTCAGTTCCTCCCGGCTGTTCACAAACGGTGGAGATATTGTGGCCAATTGCCGGATCAATTGTTCAATTTTCGCTTCCTCGTTGGGCAGACTCATCATACAGGGCTGTTCAACGCAAATAAAGAACATTCGCACCATTCTCCTGCTCAAACCATGAACCAATTTACGCTTATATACGGATGTATGTTCGCAGGCAAAAGTACCCGGCTGATTGAATTCTATCAGGATTTCGACGACGACCCTGCCCGCAAACTGGTCGTTAAGCCTTTGCTCGACAACCGCTACGCCATCCACGGGGTAAACAGCCACAACGGCTTGACTATTCCATGCCACCGCGTGGGCAAACCCGAAGAAATCACCAGTCTTGTCGACGACCATGTGAAAGCCGTATTCATCGATGAAATCCAATTCTTCGATATCAATATCCTTTCTACGGTCAATTACTTGCTTACCATGGGATTGGAAGTCTACGGTGCCGGTCTCGACCGCGATTACCTGGGCCGCGATTTTGGTCATATGCCGGCTTTGAAGGCATTGGCGCGTAACCGCATACAGGTGCACGCGCGTTGTTCAGTTTGCGGTTCAAAGGCAGATCATACCTTCCGGGTGTACGATTCAGACCAGCTTATCCTCGTGGGCCACAGCGATGCCTACCAGGCGCGTTGTGCTAAGTGCTGGAAAGAAGGGCAAAAACCGGTTTAAAGGGCTAACCAACACAACAAGGCCGCATCGGCCAGCAGGCGGAAAAGCATGGCACCGCGCTTGCTAGCATGCACTTCGGCCAGCACCCAGTGCAGCATCACAACACAGAGATACAGACCGCCCATACGGTAGATTCCGTTTTGGGTTAGTCCGTCGGGAGCCAATACATAAATGCCGAGCAGCAAAGGAAGGAACAAGATCCAAACGTAGGCAGCCCGAAGCATGGCGCGCATATCAGACCGAAACCAGGGCGCATGCAAGAGGCCCTGCATGCCCAGTCGGGAGTCCTTTTCGTAGTCCAGCCTTGAGAAAACCAGCAGATTCGACATGCAGGTTCCGGCAAAAAGTACGGCCAGCATGGGCATATCCGCGGCATCGCGATTGGGTATCGCAACCAGTACCCAGGCAAAGACAATGGCAGCAGCCAACTCCCGCAAAAACTTGAACCTGCTTTGTTGTGGCTTTACAATGAATAAGAAGTAGAGCAGCACGACCAGTAAGGCTGCGGCTGCCATTTGGTAAGCAAGTTCGTCGAGCGTATGCCTTGTTTCCCACCAACCATAAGGAGCCAGGGTCAATCCGGGTAAAAGCAATACCCAGGCTTCGGAAGCGGGTCGCCCTGCTTTTTGGTTATCGGCAAACCGGTCGGCGCCGTAAACCAGCAACAGGGCTCCGGCGGCCATAATCAAATAGCCATCAATGTTCTCGCCGGTAGCGGTGAAAATATGCAGAGCCCGGGCGGCCGCAAGTACTGAAAAGATTCCAAAAACACCCTGCAGTAGTCCGACGAGCCGGTATGCAGCCTGCAGGCTCAAGCTTTGATGGCGGTGATGGTGCCGAGTTCGGGGATGCTGCGCCTGAGCGTGTCTTCAATCCCTGCCTTGAGTGTCATGTCGCTCATGGAGCAACTGTTACAGGAGCCAAGGAAACGCAACACCAGGTTATTGTTGTCAGAAAGGGAAACGACTTCCACATCGCCACCATCTGCCTTAAGAAAAGGCCGCACAGTGTCGAGAGCTGCTTCGATGCGGGTTTCCAGTTCAGTCGTCATCCGATGCTGCAAAGGTAAATCGGGAACAGGGATTTTCCGGCTGCGTGGTTTGGGCTCATGAAGCTACAGCCGCCTGAGCGTTCAGCATACTTACCTGTCGGGCCGTTTCGCCGGCGAGTTTCATCCAATGTGCAAACTGCGGGTCTTCCGGGTGGAATGCTCCGGCATCACCATCGCGTCCTGTGCTTTCAGCCAATGGCACTTGCAGCAACACAGGGATGTTGAATTCGGCAGAAAGTTTTTCTGCACCGCCTTTTCCAAAGAGGAAGTATTTCTTGTCAGGCATATCTTCCGGTGTAAACCATGCCATGTTTTCTACGATACCAAGCACCGGCTTAACGATGCCCTGCACCCGGAACATGGAAATGGCGCGACGTGCGTCGGCAATGGCGAGCTCCTGCGGCGTGGTTACAACAATTACACCGGTCAGCGGCACTTGCTGCACCAGGGTGAGCTGGACATCGCCGGTTCCGGGTGGCAAATCGACAATGAGGTAGTCGAGTTCGCCCCATTCCACATCGTTCACAAACTGGCGGAAAGCACTGGAAATCATGGGGCCGCGCCATACAATTGCCTGGTCAGGCGCTGCCATAAATCCAATACTGAGCAACTTGATGCCATGTTTTTCGTTGGGCACCATGATGTTGCGCCCTTCGCGTTCGATCATGGCCGGAGCCTCGTGTATACCGAACAAGGTAGGAACAGAAGGACCGTAAATATCGGCGTCCAGCAATCCGGTTTTTGCGCCGCTACGTGCCAGTGCCAGCGCGAGATTTGCTGCAACGGTAGACTTTCCTACACCGCCTTTGCCCGAAGCCACAGCGATGATGTTGCGAACACCCGGCAAAAGCACTTCCCCACTGCGGTTATGGCGGGTTTCGCTGCTCATGATGA
>CANHTS010000132.1 GCA_947463435.1 Flavobacteriales bacterium
AAAATGGCAGGATGGATATCACAAGCGTCAGGCCATCACGGGGAATGTGGGAGCCAGTGGATAACAAGGCAGGAGAGTCGGAAGTGTTGAATTTGGGCGTTGGGATGGGGGAACGGGATGGTATTGTCGTGCTTCACGGTCCCGTTTCCGTCGACGCATTTCCCGAGTATACGGAAGCTTGCACCAAAGACACAAACCACGTCTGGCTTAGGATTAGCGATAAAAGCACATCAAATTTTTGTGATCCAAGGTGCCGGTGGTTGGTGAGGAACGAGAATTCACTCAGGTAATTCTGCACATACTTTTCGGAAATGTTGTGATAAATGCCATGGAAGTTTCTCCGGGCATTTAACCATATAATTCCTAACCAACTTAACGATCCTTCCTGGTCCCGTTTTGTGAGTGCATCAATATCAGAATCTACTAATTCCCTGTTATTTTCATGCGTACCGTCAGCAGCTTTTGTCTTTGGAATCCAATCGCTGGCCAATCCTATTCTGAAGACTGGTGGCATAACATCGCGCAATTGCGCGCGAAGGTGAATAGGCGTGTAAACCTTTGATTCAATCGGGGGTATATCGTTGTTAGATTCCTCCTGTAAACCAGACTCTACTTCGATAAATACCCTCCATGAGCGTATCATGGCTCGAAGGTCTTCACCGGCCTCATCCTTCGTCGCGGCAAGTACCGGCAAGCCAACACAATCTACAGGTTTCCAATCCATGCCTTTTTTTGATTTCATTGCCTGGCCCATTGCATACCTGATTTTATGTAACATGCTCCATGCCGGAACATAATATTTGAGACGCAAGATTCTTTGCAAATGCGCTGCAGAAACTGGTTTTTTACTGTCTGTAAGCACCAAGAGTGCATGCACCCAATCACGGTAAGACAACTTACTGTATTCCAATGCAGTACCGCTGCGAAGCGTTGTCTCTCTTCGACAGTTTGTACACCTGAACCTCAGCCTCGTCGCGATCCAATAATGCGTCATAGATTGACACCGTCTGCATCTAACTCCTTCATTTAACCGCCATTTTTTAATCAATAAAATGCACTTTTCTTCAGTGTCATACAATGAAACAAATCTAGCTGTTCTCATAAATAAATAAATCAAACAGCAATTATCAGCAATCGCAGCTTCAAAACCTGAAAACCACTTGATAATAAGCGTAATAAACGTTTATTCTACGTATATTAATTCAACTGACCATTGGTAAAGATTTATTAATTAAGGTGTTGCAAATCTTGGTGCAAGCTTCCGTATACTCAGGGTTGATTTGGCCAAGATTCCACCAGAACCCGTCTCACCCCCCCCTATCCCTCCGTCAGCACTTTTAAACTACTCAAAAAACAAACGTGACACCGCACACGGCCATTGCACACAACTCTGCCGCACACTAACCCTGTGCTTAGTGCTCTTACAACGCCGAGCGCCAGCGCCGAATTGAAACCATTGAAAACCGACAGAACAAGACTCTCTTTGTCCTATGCAGCACGAATGTCAAACACAACAGCCAAGCCCGTGTGTCTGACTCCAACCAAGAACTGTCCTTGTCTCAGGCAAAAGCCTGTTTCGCCAGATCTTCCTGTTCTCTGTCGTGCACCTTCTTATAACCTGTAGCCGGTGATGCGCTGCTGCGTCGGCTGATGCAGCCCAGTGGCCGCGGCCAGTCGTAGCGCATCAGGTGCATCCAGGCGCCCATGTTCTTAGGCTCTTCCTGCACCCAAACAAGTTCAGCGCCCGTGTAACGTTCGGCAATAGCCGTGATTTCTTCTTCTGGAAGTGGATACAGCTGCTCTATACGTACAATCGCAACATCGTTGTGCTGATTGCTTTCACGGTACTGAAGCAGATCGTAATAGATCTTGCCGGTACAAAACAACACCCTGCGCACTTTTCCTGGAGTTAATTCAGTATCGTCAATGACATTCCTGAAGCCGCCTGTACTTAACTCATTCAACGAACTCACGCAACGCGGATGGCGAAGCAAGCTCTTTGGAGTCATGACAATTAAAGGTACCCGCACATCGCTGCTAACCTGACGGCGCAGCGCGTGGAACATGCTCGCCGGTGAGCTCGGGTATATCACCCGCATATTATTCATGGCACATAGCTGAAGAAAGCGTTCCAAGCGCGCGCTGCTATGTTCGGGCCCCTGACCTTCATAGCCATGAGGCAATAACAAAGTCAGGCCGCTGAACTTTCCCCATTTGGCTTCTGCACTTGCTATGAATTGATCGATGATGATCTGCGCACCATTCGCAAAATCGCCAAACTGTGCTTCCCAGATAGTCAGACCATTCGGAGTATTGAGACTATATCCGTATTCAAAACCGAGAACGGCATATTCACTTAACAAGCTATTGAATACGCTGAACTGCGCTTGTCCTTCGCGAAGATTGTTCAGCGGAACATATTCACTTTCACTGTCTTCCTTCTTTACAACCGCGTGTCGATGGGAGAAGGTTCCGCGCTCAACATCCTGCCCTGTGATGCGCACGAGATAACCTGCATCGAGCATGGAGGCATAAGCGAGCAATTCGCCCATGGCCCAATCGAGGCGGTCTGTGTCAATCATCTTCTGGCGTTCAGTGAAGAGATTCTGAACTTTTTTGATCGGAAGGCTATCTGAAGGAAGCTGACAAATCCGCTTACCCAATTCAAGCAGTTTCTCTTGGGGCACGGCTGTTTCAGGATTGCGAACCAGGTCTTCGCGTGTGGCATAGCGGAATCCACTCCAAACCGTATCCGGTTCAGCAGGTTTGGGCTCATATGTGCTGCGCGCCTCTTCCAGTTTCTCCTGCAAGAGTTGCTTGAACTTGAGCTCCATCTCACGTGCGATTTCGGCATCAACTTCTCCACGCTGCATCAATACTTCCTTGTAAACTTCGCGCGGATTCGGATGCTTGTCGATGAGTTTGTACATCACCGGCTGGGTGAAACGCGGTTCATCGCCTTCATTGTGACCGTATTTGCGGTATCCAAGAAGGTCAATGAACACATCGCTGTTGAACTCCAAACGATAGGCCATGGCCAGTTTGACTGTATGAACCACCGCCTCAACATCGTCGCCGTTGACGTGAAAAACCGGGCACTGAGTCACTTTCGCTGCATCCGTGCAATAAATACTCGTCCGTGCATCGGTGTAGTTGGTGGTAAACCCGATTTGGTTGTTGGTAGCGATGTGGATGGTTCCACCGACATAATACGCTTCCAAGCCGCTCATCTGAACAACTTCATAGACAATGCCCTGACCTGCCATAGCCGCGTCTCCGTGAATCAATATCGGGCAAATTCTGTCCGGATGGCCGGCGTATTTTCCATCGAGCTTCGAACGAACGATTCCTTTTACAACCGGATTAACGGCCTCGAGATGACTCGGATTCGCCGCCAGGTGCAGGTGAACTTTGCGCCCGCTCTTCGTCTGCACATCGGTACTGTAGCCAAGGTGGTACTTGACATCGCCTTCAAACTGGTCATTCTGAAACACCTTGCCTTCAAACTCACCGAAAATCTGCGTGTAGGTCTTATTGAAAATATTGGCCAACACATTGAGTCGGCCGCGGTGTGCCATACCCATCACGAATTCTTCCACACCTAAACCGGCACCGTACTGTACGACAGCGTCCAGTGCGGGAATCAGGCATTCCAGCCCTTCAACAGAGAAACGCTTTTGACCGATGTATTTGGTGTGAAGGAAGTTCTCGAATACCGTGGCCTGGTTGAGCTTTTCCAGAAAGTGTCTTTTCTCGTCTACACTGAGTTCCGGACGGTTCCGCGTCTTTTCAATACGCGTCTGAATCCATTCGCGGCGGCGCGGTTCGCGGATATGCATGAACTCGGCACCGATATGACCGCAATACGTCTCTTCCAATTGTTGGATGATCTCACTGAGCTTGGCAGGGCCCATTCCGATTTCTGCACCAGCATTGAAAGTCTTTCCCAGGTCTGCGCGGCTGAGACCGAAATTTTCAAGGTCAAGTGTCGGCTCCCACTTCCTTCGCTCACGAAGCGGATTGGTTTTGCTGAAAAGATGGCCGCGCTCGCGGTAGGCGTTGATCAGGTTGAGTACCTGAATCTCTCCCATGGCATCCATGCTCAGGCCCTGCTTCTCCGATCCCAGTTCAAATCCTTCAAAAAACTTCCGCCAGCCAAAATCCACGCTCTCGTGGTCGGCCTGGTACTGACGGTATAGGGTATCGATGGCCGAAGGATCGGCATTCAGGAGATAAGAAGGATGCTGGCTCATGGCGTGAACGGATGCAAGATAAATGTGTTGCAAAATTAGGGATTTCAGCCCGCTTGAACAGGATTTGCGCCGCCCCTACTTACGATGAAACCGCAAATCGGAAACTTTACCATAGTTTTACAGCAACAGCTCCCAACACCATGACTGCCAAAGCCTCCGGCAACACACCCTACGGAAGCCGGAAATATCAGGATATCGACGATTACCATTCCGCACAAGAACCTTTCATCAAGGAGAGACTTGCCATGCTGCGCGCTGCCATACACGCCGCTGTGCCCGGGTTAACCGAAACCATCAGCTATAACATGCCCACGTTCCGCCTGCGCACCAACTTGGTTTATTATGCTGTGCACAAGAATCATATCGGCTTCTATCCTACATCCGGACCGCTCAAAGCCTTTGCCGACCGCCTGGATAAATTCAAACACTCCAAAGGTGCCGTGCAGTTTCCGCACAACAAGGCGTTGCCACTGGATTTGGTGAGAGATATGGCGCAGTTTAGGGCAAGACAGGCTACTGCCAGAGATTCAGAGTCGGACGCCGAGTAAGCAATGTAAAAAAAGTCCATGTTTTAAAGACGTTGCACTTGGCTCGTTTTATAAGCTTGATCCGTTTTAAGGCGGTCAAGTATGAATTCAGCTGCATCATCATATTCATTCCCTGCATCAGGCTTGAGACCTCCAATGGTTCGCCAAACTGAGTATATTTTATCACAAACCCGGGTCTTCCATCCAAACGCTCTAAACATCATAAGTCAGAAAATCATTCACCGCGAAAAACGTGTATTTACCGACCATTCCCGCGACTTGGCTGAACTTCTGAGCGCCCATGCAACAACAAAGGCAAATTTTGCTGTCGTAAAACCCTAATTTCACATGCAAAACCCCAATAATCCCCAAGCGTACATGCAGAACCATTTCGAACAACAACAACGCGGTCGTTTGATGACCGGCCTGGTGCTTGTAGGTGCCGGCGGGCTATGGCTGGCCAAACAAGCCGGTGTGGATGTTCCCGGCTGGTTGCTGAGCTGGCCGATGATTCTCATCGCCATTGGTGTCATTCAATGGGTACAGCACGCCGGCAAAAAAATGTCGGCTTATGTGTTGCTGCTGATCGGTGGCATTTTTTTGGCTGAGAAATTTGTGCCCGATTTGCACCTGGGCCGCATTGCCTGGCCCCTGGTCGTTATCCTGGTTGGCATCGGCCTGATTCTCCGCTCCGGGTTTTCCGGCCGCAAGAAAGAAGACGCAACGGCATCCGGCTTGAGCGAAAGCTTCGGACTAAGCGACGACAGCAGTAGCGAAGACCTTTTGCGTGTCAATGCCATTTTCGGCGGCGTGCAAAAATCCGTTATCAGTAAAAACTTCAGGGGCGGCCAACTGAACTGTGTTTTCGGAGGCGCTGAACTCAACCTCGAGCGCTCAGAACTGCAAGGAAAAGCAGTGCTGGATATCAATGCCATTTTCGGTGGAGTCGAACTGCGGGTTCCGGCAGACTGGATTGTGCGCAGCGAAATCACCGCCATACTCGGTGGCGTAGAAGATGGCAGACCAGCCCCTGATGCCGACCCTGAATCGGGCCGTGTGCTGATACTCAAAGGCCTTTGTGCTTTCGGTGGCGTGGAAATCAAACGCTACTGAGCAACTTGCGCATACCGGCGTTCATACAAGGCGTACTGCTTGTGGCCGGGGTACCGCTTTTTGCAGGACTCCTCATTCAGGCCGGGCTGAATGCGCGCAGTGCATTTATCGCAGCTACGTGTTGGTGGATTCCGGTGGTACTCGCTTCCACAGCACTGTCGAACCTGCTTCGCTATTACCGTCCGCCACGGGGCAGCGAATGGCAGTTTCTGATGTGGACCCTGGCTTTATCGGTTTTGCCCATGCTCGCCGCTGCCCCCGCTCAGCGCCTTAGTGCTGATCCCGCGCTTGAAGCCCTCCTGGACGAAACATTCGGCCTGCGCTGGTTCCTGGCTATTCTACTGCCGGGAACTGCCGGTTTATTTACCTGGGTAAGGAAGGAAGCAGAACGCAACCTTCAACAACAACAATACCTGCGGGAAGCCGAAAGACTGAACCGCGAAACCGCCCTGCAGGCCTTGCGCAGCCAGATACAACCCCATTTTCTCTTTAACAGCCTGAACAGCATCCACGCCCTGATAGCCAGCCGACCCGACGATGCGCGCAAGATGACGGAAAACCTCAGCGATTTCCTGCGGCAATCCCTGCGCTATGAGCACAAAAGCATCGTTCCCTTGCAACAGGAAATCACGCATATGAAGGGCTATCTCGAAGTTGAATCCTGGCGTTTCGGACATCGGCTTGAGGTGGAATGGGATGTGCCGGATGACTGCCTTTCCTTCCCTGTACCCGCCATGGTGCTGCAGCCCTTGCTCGAAAATGCGGTCAAATTCGGGTTGTATGGAAACGAAGGCCAGGTGAAGATTGCCGTCGGCTGCGCGCTGAACGATGCGAATCTGCACATCCACGTAAACAATCCAATGCCCGCCGATGGCGTTTACCGAAGCAAGGGAGCCGGATTCGGCTTGAAAGGCCTGAAACGTCGCCTCCATTTGCTTTACGGCCTGGCAAGCCGATTGGACACAAGCTCCAATGATTCCACCTTTACCGTAAACCTTATCATTCCCCGTCCAGGCGCATGAGAGTATTGATCGTTGACGATGAGCCACTGGCAAGGGCCCGTGTGCGCGAATGCCTGGCCGCGCATCCGGATTATACCGTGTGTGGAGAATGCGGAGACGGCTTTGAAGCCTTGCGGTTCATCCAACAGGAAAAACCCGATTTGCTTTTTCTGGACATCCAGATGCCGCGCATCAATGGTTTTGAATTGCTTGAACTGCTCGATCAGCCGCCGCCCGTCGTTTTTACCACCGCGTGGGACCAATACGCGTTACAGGCCTTCGACGCCGGGGCGGTAGATTATCTGCTCAAGCCCTTCAGCCAGGAGCGCTTCGACCGGGCGCTGGCAAAACCTGCGCTGAACCTTGCCAAGTTCCTGCAAACAACGGCTCAAACCCCTGAAGCCGCCAACCGCATTGTGGTGCGCGATCAGGGCAAGATACATATCCTGCCGCTGGAGAGCATCTACTCCATTGAAGCCTTCGACGACTATGTGAGAATTTATGCCGACGCCGGCACTTTTCTCAAAAAGCAAACCCTTACCCATTACGAAACCTTGCTGGCAGCGCGCGATTTTGTGCGTGTGCATCGTTCTGCGCTTGTACGCGTGGCA
>CANHTS010000133.1 GCA_947463435.1 Flavobacteriales bacterium
ACAAAGGTGGGCGCGTATTCGAGGGTCTTGCCTTGCACATTGCGCTCCGGACTGGATATGTAACGCGAACGGTTGAAACTCTGGCTGATGAAAAAGCTGAGGGCCCAATCGCATTGGTTGCTCTTCCGCAACGGCGCCCATTCGAGGTACCATTCCGCGCCGTAACTGAGGGCACGGGCCAGGTTGGTGCGGAAACGGTAAATGTTGAAACTGCTGTCGTAGCGCAATACCGTGCCGATGCGGTTGCGATAGTCGAGCAGATAAACGCCGATATCGTAGCGAAGGCTGCGGCCCTGCTGCCCGCGCAAACCGAGGTCGGCCGTGTAACCGCTCTCGTCGCGCATATTCGGGTCGATGCGCATGTTCGGATTGATCACCCGGATATCGCTGAGGTTGATGGCGCGGTAGTTCTGCGTGAAATTGAAATACAACTCGCTGCCGTGCGACAGGCGATAGCTGCTGCCGATGCCGCAGAGCGGAAAACGGCGGCCGATATGCCCTGTATCGCCTTGCATGCCGCGTTCGTCTCGGAAGGTGCCGCGGGCCCGGGTCTGCAGCCATTCGACGCGCAAGCCGGGGGTGACAGAGAAGCCCGGACTTAAACGGAAGACCCATTCGCTGAAGAAGGCGGCATTGTGCCCGGTGAAACGATGGCTGGCCTGCAGGGCATCAACGGTATCCATGGGCCGGAAGTCGGCATCGGCACCCCGACTGCCCAGGCCTTGCCATTTTTCGGTATTTCCGTTGAAATAGCGCAAGCCTGCCAGGCCGGTGATTTCCATGCCTTTCCAGTTCCATCGCTGCTGCAACCGCCATTCCGTTCCGATATTCCGGTAGCGATCGCTCAGCAGGTTGCGGGGTGAAAGGTCGTCGCGGCGGTTGATGAACGTGAGGTTGCCAAGTGCCTTCCTGGAGCCGAGGAGACCGAAAACGCGGCCGCTGAGCTGGAGGTGTTCGTTCATCTTCCATTGCATGCTGACGGCAGGCACATGCCAGGAGATGGCAAACCAGTTGCGGCTGCGCAAACTTTGCGAAGGATCGCGGCGGAAGTCCATGTCCGTCAGTCCGCCGGCCTGCCGCGCCAGGTAATCGGTGACAGTGTATTCTGCCTTGAGCTTCAGCTGGCGCGTTTGCCGGAGCAGGAGAGAAGTGTAGCCATGTAAAGACTGCAACCGGCTGTTGGGCCTCCAGCCGCGCACATCCTTCCACTGCAGGAAAGAATAACTTCCGCTTTTGTTGCCCTGGGAAGAAAGCTCGGTAAAGAAGTTCATGGCACCGAACGATCCGATGTTCAGGTCGGCCGCACCATGCCAGCCCTGGCCCCAGGGTTCTTTGAGGTTGAACTGAATGAGGCCGCCGAACTGCGTTCCGTATTGCAATGCGCCAGCTCCGCGTACCACATTGATCTCGCGCAGGGCGAGGAAGGGCGGCGTATAGTACGCATCCGGATAACCCATGGGGTCAGCGGAGATATCGTAGCCGTTCTGCCGGATATTGAATTCGGCGCTGCGGTTCGGATTGAGGCCACGGCTGCCGATGCTGAGCTGCAAACCTCCGGCGTCGTTCTCGGCGATGTTGAGACCGGGTATGCGGGCAAAAGTCTGGCGCGCATTGTTCTGCCCGAGTTGCGCCGGCAGCGATTGCAGGCGGATGATATGGTTCTTTTTTGATTCCAGGAGCAAGTCGCCGCGCATCCCTGAGCCGTATGCCGGACCGCCTTTCACGCTGATCAGGGTCGGGTCGAGTTCGGTAGCGGCATCAACCGTGAGCACGATATGATGGCGGTTGGAATCGGCGCGGAAGCTGCGTTTCATTACAGCTTCGGCGCAATAACCGAGCAGACTGATTTCGTGGCCGCGCACTGCCAGAGGCAATACAAACCCGAAGCGGCCGCTGTCGTCGCTGCGGGTGCTGTGCCGCTGCCCGATGGCATGGCAAACAATTTCACAGGCCCCCGCTGCCTTGCCGTCCTGATACTGCAATACACCGGTGACCAGCACGCCCTGGGCCGTCAATGCGTGACCAAGACCTGCGAACAGCAAGAAGATGCAGCAGATCAGCTTCTTACCCATGTATAGGCTTCAAGATTGCGTGGAACTTTCATGAGGTCGGTGTGCGGGTCGCAGATCATCTTGGCCGGACGGCCGTTGAGGGTCACCCAGACTTCGGCATGTACCGCCGGCTCTTTCCAACCCCGCTGTTTGAAAATTGCTCCGAGGTGATGGGCAAACTCCAGTATCATGTCCGGCTGGAAAGACATCTGCTTGATCTGGTTGGGCGTGAGATAGTCTTCGTTGCGGATGCTTTCCCGTTGAATTCCCTCGGCATCGCGCACCGTGAATTCAGCCATGCCGTGCTTTTCCACCAACATCACCCGCCAGGAAAAACGATAGCCTTGTTCGGTATAGAAGAACGCGCCGGGATACAGGAGAAAGCGCCAGGGCAACAAAACCTGAACAAAGAGAAAAGCCATCAAGACGTATCGACCGAAACCAAACGATAAGGCCCGGGTGGAAATGGAAATGCGCAGGCGGGAAAGGATGCGCGCTGCGGTATTGTCGTCGAGGAAAAGGAGGGAAGCAGCAGCCATCACCCAGGGGAAAACACCGATCGGGAACATCCAGGCCGTTAGTCCGTGGAAAGTGAGCACCGACAGATAGGCCCATTTCCGTGTGCTGGCATGCCAGAGCAGGAAAGGAATGCTGAGGTCGTAAAGGCAACCGATCCAGGAAAAGAGATAGGCCGTGAAGGGTTTGGCGAGCAAAGGACCGATGAGCGGAAGATGTTCCTTGGCCGGAAGCCAGATGCGCAGCGGCAGGGCTTCAAACAACCAGTCGTGTCCGATCTTGGCCAGGCCGGCATGCACGTACACGATGGCGATCATGATGCGCAATAGCAGCACGGAGCGCCGGAGTGAACGCGCATCGCTGCCGTAAGGAAGCCAGATGAGCATAAAGGCCAGGCAGCTCACCAGGTAATAATGGTTGAGATAGGTGGTTTTGTCTATCAGCTCGATCCAGGTGAAGGATAGGAAGAAAACGGGCGCAGCCCAACGAAACCAGCGCGGATGCAGGAGCAGGAGGGAAGCCAGCAAGGCCGTGCCAAACAAGAAGTAGACACCTGTATTGCCGGGATGGGGAACCCAATCGAATCCGAAATAGGTAAAGCGGAAGGAAGGTTCGATGAACTGGGCAGCGATGCGTCCGCTGAGGAACATCCGCAGCATGGCCAGCGCCATCAGGATGCCAAAAGCCAGGCGGAACAGCGTGAAGGTAGCTGCTCCGCCCGGATTGGCGCTGAAGGAGAATATGTGGTTGCGGCGCTCAGTCACCGTCGCTGTCCTGGTAGCTGATGGAAACGCCTACCGCAGAAGGCAGTTCCACTTTGGTGAGCACCAGCAGTTTTTTGAGTTCGTTGAAGAGATTGATCTGCGGCTGGCGGTCGGTTTTCATCGTTCCGGCCCAGTCGTTACCCGTATTGCGCACTGCCGTATAACACAGTTCAAACTGGTCGTTGATGCGCTTGCCGAGGGTACGGCCTTGGGCATCGGGCACACCCACGGCATCGGCATAATCGAGCAGACCGACGCCTTGGGTATAGGGCGTGTTGCCATTCAGCACGCGTTGATAGGCGCGGAGCCAGGCTTCACATATCAAAGCGGAACTGCGGGAATACATCCCTTCGCCTTTGCCCGGATCGGCCGGACCGGTGAGGTCGTTGCCGGTATAGCCGGTCGGAACGCCCACGCGGTAGCGCTTGGTATGGTCATGGCCCTTGTTGAACTGGTTGACCATGATGCTGAGCGAGGAAGCCACGTCGTCGCCGTCGGCGGCAATGAAGGTGCTCTTGTAAGTTCCCTTCCATTCATTGGCCACTTCGTTGATCAGGGCATCGAGCTGGGTGGCCAAAAAATGCAGGTAGGTACCGCGTTCCACCCGGCTTTGTTCGGCCAGGGTCTGTTCCGCGATGCCGGGTTGCCAGAGCAGGTATTCCAGGGCCGCGAATCCGCGCAGGGTGGCCATATCGTTCAACCCCCAGTTGCCATTAGCCAGGCGCGATTTCAACCCATTGGTGTCTACGGGGAAATAATTCCCGAAGAGTTGGACCTGCAAATCGGCCGCTGGGCCTACCTGGGCGGCTTCCAGTTCCTGGAAAGCCATCACCGCCTTGCGCCAGGCATTCCTTGCGCCTTGCAACGCGGGGATATCGCCTTCGCTGCGCAGGTTTTGGATGGAATCGAGCAGGGTGCCCATCGCGGTTGCAGCCCGTATACTGCCCGTAGCCAGTACGCTGTCGGCATAGCGGGTGAGCATAGACTTGCGGTCGAATACCTGGTCGTCAGGCTTGTCTTCCTTACAGGCAGCCACTGTCAACAGGCTGCTGAGCAATACGAAGAAGAGTCGGTTCATAGGCGCGGTAAATTTCCTTTTCTTAAATGTTTTCGAACTGATAGTTGCTGAAATTGTATATGTTTTGCAGCAGGTTGCGCGCATTTACACGGGCTGTTTCATCCATACGGAACGGATTGGCACCGAAGTAAGCGCGCAATGTCGCCAGTTGGGTGTTTGTAATCTTGCGGCCGGGCAGGCGGTCGAGGATGTTCACGAAGGCCACCGTTTCGCTCCAGTTGGAAATGCGTTTGCCGGTCAGGCCCTGCTCAGCCGGATTGCTGATGAAAGGCTGATGCACGCGTAGGTAATGCTGGATGGCTGCCACCACCATGGTCTCATACATGGCTTTGATTTCATTTGCTTCCCTTCTGGCAACGGGGATATTACCGTTCGATAAGGCAGCGCGTCCGGAAATAAATGCATTCATCAGCCGGTCGGTAAAACGGAAGCTCTCGGCTTCCGGGAAGTTACCCGCCCAGGAGTTTTCAGCATCCATACGCATCGAATAGTGGGCAAAGATGTAATTGGTTTCCCAGCGGCGGGCGAGGGTGCCGTCTTTGTCGGTATCCTTTTGTTTCAAAGGCAAAGCCCTTTCGGCTTTGGTGTACGTGAGCGCATCGGGTGAAAAACCGCTCAGTCCGAAAGCGCGGTCCCACGCTTTCTCCGCATCCGTGTAGTTGTTGCCGGCATTGTTGTTGTCAGCCACCAAAGCCTCGTCGAGCGATGCCATAAGGCGGCTGAGGATCGCACTGCCCCAGATGTTCTTTACTGTCAGCTGGCTGAGATCAAGGCTATCCGCTACATAACCTGTAGCTGGCGCAGGACCACTCACAGCCGCCACGCGGGCGAGTTGTGCGCGGGTGGAGTCGGTGTAAGCCTGGTCGTAAAATGCGAGGCTATTGCTTGATAATATGGAAGGCGTAACACCCGGATCCGTACCTTCATACACGCTCAGCAATTGGGCAGTTGTTAAACTGTTTCCGCGGCCGGACTTAACGAGTGTATTGAGGTTATCGGCCAGCAGCACCAAGGCGCGGCGTTCGTTATGTACCGTCGCATCGGCAAAATCGTAGGTGGTTTTGATATTCGGGTCCGGATCTGGTTGGGGATCTTCTTTGCAGGATGAAACAACCGTGAGGCCCAGGGCCGGAAGCAGCAAAAGGAGCGTGTGCTTGCGCATTGTTTAGAATGATTTTAAATTGTCGTTCCGGCGGCAAAGAAAACACGACAGGCTTAGAATCTCCAAACTTGTTTAGAATGATTTCAAATAAAATGACATTGATTTTTATCAGGTGGATGTAATTATATCCAACCGGAAACTACAACCTGTTGATAATCAAAATACAAGGCTCCCGGAGGAGCCTTGCCGTGTTTTAGTTAAGGGGCTTGATACGGCCTTAAGGAGCAGCGCAGGGCGCTTTTTTACTTTCCTCCATGGCCTTTTCCCTTTTGCGTTTGCCCCAGGGTAAGGGCAGGTATTTATCGGGATGCGCATTGAGGTCGTTCAACAAACAATCCAGGTCTTTGCTGGTCTTCACCAGGTTGTCGTACAGGTCTTTGTTGGTTGCCAACTGGCCAAGGGTGCCTTCACCGCTGCTGATCTTATTGACGATGCTGTTCAGGTTGCTTACCGTGCTGCGCAATTCATCCACCATTGCAGTGATATCCACGCTGTCGGCCTCGTTTCCGATCCGCTCAAAGCTTTGCAAGCTGCGCTGGATGCTGGCATTGTAGGATTTGAAGTTTTCGGTGATGGCACTCAGGTTGTTGATGGAACCTTCCACACCCGGCTTGCTGCGGGCAATGAGGTCGTTCACTTGTTCGATAGTTTGTTGAAGGGAAGCGAGTGCATTCGGTAATTTGTCTTCAAACTGTACCAAAGAGGGCCGGTTGAGGATATAGTTGAAGCGCTGCAGCACGGAATCGGCCTGTTCGGCAATCGGGCCGAGCTTTTGGTTCACCTTCTCGGTCATATCCGTTTCCAGCATGCCGGCGAGCGTGTCGCCGCTTTCTGCCATTTGGGTTGAATTGCCGAGGATCAGTTCCATACGCTTATCGCCGAGAATTTCAACGACGATTTTCAAACGCGAATCCTTGGGGATCTGCAGGTCGGTGAACAACTCTGTACGGCAGGTGGTTTTCCGCGTGGCGCCATTAAGAATCACGCGCTTCACCTGACCGATGCGCACACCGTTGAAGGTTACGGAAGCACCATCGGTTACGCCGCGCACATTATCGAATACGGCGTAATAGGTGCGGCCCCTGGAAAATACATCGTCTTTACCGCTCAGGTAGTTGTAGCCAAGCACCAGGATGGTGATGGCAAAGGCGGTGAGAACGCCTACTTTGCTTTCATTGCTCAGTTTCAAAACGTCGGGTTTTGGCTTTCAAAGATACGTCGGCAGGATTAGCGGAGAAGGGAACTGTCTCTCCTTTGCACTGGTGAAGGTTTCATAGCCGGTTTGTGGATGCGCGCATCGCGTTCCTGCTTGTAATGTTTAACGGCATTGAAGATGGCTTTGGATACGATTTGTTGTCCGTCGGTGGTTTTCAATACTGCGCGGTCTGCAGGATTGGTAAGGAATCCCAGCTCCACCAACACACTCGGCATGGCGGTGCGCCACAATACCAGAAAACCGGCTTGTTTCACGCCGCGGCTTTTGATTTTACCGGTTTTGGCGATGTGCTGTTCCACTTTGGCTGCAAAGCCGGAACTGGTTTCCATGTAGGCGTTTTGCACGAGACTGAAGATGATATGCCCTTCCGGACTATTCGGGTCGAAGCCGCCGTAGTTGGCATTGTTCTGGTAATTCGTTTCCATCGTAATGGCTGCGTTCTCGCGTTTCGCCACACTGAGGTTGCCTTCGCTTTTGTGCAAACCCATCAAATAGGTTTCCGATCCGGCAGCTTGTGTATTGGCATTGGAATTGCAATGGATGGAAATGAAAAGGTCGGCATTGTTCTTGTTGGCCAACTCGGGTCTTTGCCACAGTTCAACGAACACATCGGTTTTGCGGGTGTACAGCACCTTGACGTCTTTCAGACTGTCTTGCAGCATTTTGCCCAGCTTCAGCGCCACATTCAGTGTA
>CANHTS010000134.1 GCA_947463435.1 Flavobacteriales bacterium
AAAGGCAATAAAGACAGCAGCGGATTCCTCCCGGAAGAACGGGAATGGATGGAAAACTTCTTCCAGGCTGGCTTCATCGACACCTTCCGCCATTTTTATCCGGAAGAAGCGCACCGCTACAGTTGGTGGAGTTTCCGTGCCAATGCCCGCAACAACAACAAAGGTTGGCGCATCGACTATATCGCCGCCTGTGACAGGTTGCAGAAACAGCTGCACAACGCCGGTATCGACCCCGACGCGCGGCATTCAGACCATTGCCCTGTTTGGGTGGAACTGAACGGCTGATCTCCCCTATTCTTCGTTCGTCACACCCAACATGCCGAGAATTTGTCCCTTGGCATTGTCGTCGCGCACGGCCTGCTGATACAATTGGGTCATTTCCTTGTTGCCGAGGGCCTGGTAAATCATGGCGCCGAGGTTGTAGAACTCAGGGGAAGTCTGATTCATCGTGATGCCCTGGTTGATCTTCTGCAAGGCGGCATCGAGTTGGTTCTGTTGCGCCAGCACCTGCGCCAGGTAGAAATAGGAAGCACCGTCTTTCGGGCGGATGGTGTTCACTTTGTTAAAGAGCGCATACGCTTCATCCAGCTTGCCCTTGTTCATCAGCAAAACCCCTGCCCTGCTCAAGGCCGGCGTATAATCGGGTGTGATGGCAGCAGATTTGCGGGCGGCCCAAAGCGATGAATCGGCATTGCCCGCGCCTTCATACGCTTCGCTCAGCATCTGATACACTTCGCAACTGCCGGTATCCACTTTCAGGTAATTATTGAAATGACCGATGGCCTTGCCGTAATTGTTGATGGGCAGCGACTGGATTTTCGCTTGCAGATCGCCTGTATCTGCGAGGCTCTGCAATTGTTTCTGCATACTCTGCGCGGCTTTCAATGCCTTTGAGCCTTCGTAATCTTCCGTCGACGGGCGCTTGATCACTATACCCATCGGCTTGCCTGCCACCATCGGACTAAACACCGTTCCGGCCGGCGGATAGTATCCGTTCAGCAGGCGTTCCTGATCCATGTAGGCGTTGAAGAAGATCGCGTAATCCCAGCGCGCACGGCTGCGGTCGTCATAGCGTGTGTAGCCGACGTGCACATTGGTATCGTTCCGGAAATAATACCGCACCTGATCCATGCCGTAGGTGAGGATGGTATAGCGCTTGGTTGGGTTCTTGCGGATTTCATTTTCCAGCAACCACTCGCTCGACTGTTTCAATGAAGCGAGGTAATAATCCATTTCGTACTTGCCGTAAGCCCCTTTCACACCGCCGGTCAGCTCGTTGAAATAAACGTATTGCAAAGGATGGTTCTGGAGGGTGAAGAGCGCCGGAAGGAAAGTGAGACCTCCCATGGCCAAAGGAGCTGCCAAGGCGAGTTTCCCTTTGGGAGCCAATCTTTCTTCCAGCATCTTCCAACCCAATACACCCACAACAGTAAGGGCGGGGATTACGAAGAGCACGTGGCGCAAGCCGCCGTAGACGTTCGATTTCTGGATATAGATGTACAGCACCGGGAATACCGCTGCGAAGAAGAGCAGGAAGAGCCCATTGTTCAGTTGCTTGGGTTTCATGGCCAGCAGGGCGATGAAAATCAAGGCTCCGATGAGGGTGACGATGGGCGTGGTGATGAGGATGTATTTGCTGAGGTAATGGGAAGGCAGCAGGTCGCTGTCGTACATGACGCCTTCGAACAGCTGGCGCAGGCTGCCGGAGTAGTTGCTGAAGGCGCTCAGGGCAGCGAGTGGATTCTCGAGCGGGCTCTGCAAACCGTAAGGCCAGGCGATGACACCGAGCAGGTAACCGCCCAGGGCAATCAGCACGACATTCCGGAACAGCGAGGTGAAGCCGGTCCATTTGAAACCGATGAAAGATTTCCATCCGATGGCGGTAATGAACTGCAAACCGGCGTACATCACTACCATCGGTAAAAGGATGATACCGCCGACGCGGATGCTGATCGCCAAAGCGATACCGAACATGAGTCCGACAGCATGGCTGATGCGCCGCGGACCTTTAACCGGGAATGCGCGCAGCATATAATACAACGCCATGGTGTAGCCGGCTGCAAACGGAACGTCTTTCGGGTTATTGAATGATTCACCCAGCAGGCGGGGTGTGAAGAACAGCAGCAGCAAAGCCAGGAAAGCATAAACCCATGAGCCACTGAGGCGGCGCACGATCAAGGCGGCGAACAGCATGCAAATCCAGCCAAATAGGCTATTGAGCATGTGGCGGGTTTCGTAGATATCATCGGTTCCGAGCAGGCGGATGATGAGCGTGCTGAAGGTATCGAAGCTGGAACCATAAAGGTGCATCAGCTTTTCAGGGTCTTCTATGGTGGCAAGCGCGGCAGGATCTTCATCGGCTTTCGACGCCAGGGTTTTCATTTTCTGGCCTTTGAGCGCGACGGAATCGACCGGTTCGATGTCTATTCCAATCAAATCCTGATAATAATTGGCTGTGAGGCGTGAATATTCGTACTGGGTGATTTCGTCACCCGAAATACCGGCCTGCCTGCTCATGATGGGCATGAGGAAGAAAAGCAGCAACGCAAGCATGGTGAACATACCCTGCCAACGCAAGCCTGCACTGTGCAGGTTTTGAATCGGATTGTACCAGCGCAGCGCGGTCCGGAATTTTGCAGAAAGCGCCATCCCGGCAGACCAGGTTGCGGCTGCCAGGGTGTTTGCCGGGATATTCTCCTGGCTGAGACCCTGTTTTTCCAGCACGTACAGAAGGCTGTACGGATCGCTCACCTGATCGAAGTTGGCGCGTTTCCAGTTTTCGCCGCGCAACAAAATCCAGGGCGCCTGAACTTCAGCGGCGCGGAACCCGCCGAGCCATTCGGTGCGTTTGTTTTGGGTGGCAGTCGCTTCGCCCACCATCAGCTCTGCCTCGCTGTCGCGGACTTGTTGCAGCCAGGCATTGAGCTTGGATGTATCGCTGTGCAATGCCAGCACATACAAATCGGCCGAGGAATCAGCCAGCGCTTGGATGGCCGACTGCAATCCGCCGTTTCGGTAAACGATCTGGACATTCTTGTGCTGGCTGCTGTAATGAGCTTCTTTATCTGCGGGAATTTCCACGGCGAAAGCCATGGCGGTATTGCGCACTGAGGGAGCAGAAACGGGCTTTTTCATTTGCATGGCAAGTATAAACCGAAATCTGTTTGAAACATTCACACGGGTGGTTGAGCCCCGTCGCATTTCCCCAACGCTTCGCTACAGTCGGGGCACGGCGACTGGTCTTCGCTGCGCTACGCCCGCTCAATGACCGGGCGGAGCGGGGCACCCGGTCATTGAGTAGCCGAAACGCAGTGGAGGCGTATCGAAATGCACCGGGTGCCTGCTAGGAATGATCAGGTTTCCCCGACGAAAACTGTCGGGGCAGGCATGCCCTTCGCATTGCTGCGGGTCTGCGACCCTGAGCAACGCGAAGGGCGCTCAACCACCGGGCTGGGTTAACATTTTTACCCTGCGCGTGCATTCTTTTGATTTTCTTCGCGGTGCGATGAGCATCAACGTTGCTATTATCGGACTCGGTTATTGGGGTCCAAACCTGGTCAGAAACTTTTCCCAAACACCCGGCTGTGTGCTGCGCGCTGTCGCCGATCTCGACGAAGGGCGCCGCCAGCGCATCGGCAACCAATATCCCGGGGTACAGCTTTTTGCCGATGCTGCCGATGTATTGGCCGATCCGGATATTCATGCAGTGGTCATCGCCACACCGATTCATACCCATTACCGCCTGGCCAAACAGGCACTCGAAGCCGGCAAACACGTGCTGGTGGAAAAACCCCTGGCCACTTCAGCTGCCGAAGTACAGGAACTGATCGCGCTGGCTGCCGAAAAGCAGCGCCTGCTGATGGTAGACCATACCTTCCTCTACACCGGTGCTGTACAAAAAATCCGCGACCTCGTGCAAAGCGGTGAACTGGGCGATCTGACTTATTTCGACAGCACCCGCATCAACCTCGGTTTGTTTAATCCGGACTGGAGCGTAATCTGGGACCTGGCAGTGCACGACCTGAGCATCTTCTTCTACATTTCCGGCGGCAAGAAACCCGTTCGGGTGAGCGCCACCGGCCAAAGCCATACCTCAATGGGCATCGAGAACATCGCCTACACCACCCTCTATTTTGAGGATGGAATGATCGCGCATATTACCTCGTCGTGGATTTCCCCGGTAAAAATCCGGACAACCCTGATCGGCGGTTCAAAGAAAATGGTGATTTACGACGACGTTGAACCCACCGAGAAAATCCGCATCTACGACAGCGGCTTCCAGGTTCACAGTCCGGAAGAAATGCACCGCTGGCTGGTAGATTACCGCTTCGGCGATATCCATATTCCCAAGCTGGAGCAGACCGAAGCGCTAAAGAATGTAGCGGCAGATTTCATCCATTGTATCCAGACCGGTGCAACGCCGCGCTCAGACCAGCAACTCGGCTTGCAGGTGGTTGCGGTGCTCGAAGCAGCCCAGGCCAGCATCCGCCAACAGGGTGCTCCGGTAAGCATTGCCTGACTGCGTTGGATTCGGTGGCGGTGATTTGCCCGCGATTTGCTTTTTTTGCCGCTGCCATGCCCGAAATCATCAACATAGATTCCCCGACCCAGAAAATTCGCAATGTGGAAGTCGGAGAACAGGTGCGCATCTTTGACTTTGTGAACCTTTACGGCTGCCATATCGGCGACCGCACCAAAATTGGCCCCTTCACCGAAATACAAAAAGGGGTCAGCATCGGAGCCGATTGCAAAATATCAAGTCATTCCTTCATCTGCGACGGTGTTTCTATTGATGACGGCGTTTTTATTGGCCACGGTGTGATGTTCATAAACGACATGTTTCCCCGCAGCACCAATGCTGATGGCAGTATGCAAACCGAGGCTGACTGGAACTTAGTAACCACACGCGTAGGCAAGCGCGCATCCATCGGCACCAATGCCACCATTCTCGGCGGCATCACCATCGGTGAGGGCGCAATGGTAGGAGCGGGCAGCGTGGTAACCAAAGATGTGCCGCCGTTTGCCATCGTAGCCGGTAACCCCGCACGCGTCAAAGGCAGCGCCCAAGACCATGCATAACGCAGGCAGCACGCAGCGCTGGACGCTCGGCATCATGTGTTACAATGAAGCCGGTAGTATCGCTCGCGTGCTCGACATGGTACACCAGACGGCAGCTGCACTCGGGCCGGACACTGAGGTACTCGCTGTAGATGATGGTAGTGCCGACAATACCGCGGTGTTACTTGAAGCTGCCAGGCAAAGCTTGTATCCGAACCTCCGCATCATTAAACACGGCCAAAACCGTGGCATTGGAGGCGCCCTGCGGAGTATTTACTTCGAATCTACCGGCGATACCATCGTAGCGGTTCCCGGTGATGGACAATTTAATACGGATGAACTACTAGCCTATCCAAATCTGCCCATGCGCACCGTTTTTAGCTATTACCGCGTGGAGAATACTTCTTATAATTTTATCAGAAATGGACTGAGCTGGATGAACAAAACCCTCAACCGCATCCTGCTCGGCATGGAAATGCGGGATGTTAACTGGATTCTCGTTTTCCGCCGCGCCGACCTGACCGATCTTGACCTGCGGATGAAGAGCAGCATCATCACCAGCGAAATCTGCAGCAAACTGCGCCTCAAAGGCTGGCGGTTCATTGAAATCGAATCGCGCTATCTCCCACGCACAGCAGGCAAAAGCCGTGGAGCTTCACTGCGCATCGTATTCAAGGCTGCATCAGAACTGCTCACCCTTTTCGCTGTCGTTACGCGCTTTCGTTGGCGCATCAGAAAATAGCTTACACGCTGATTTTCACCTGCCCGAAAGCCTGACCCGATAAGGCTTTCCGCTTTTTGTTCAGAAATTCGACAAGAAACGAGGCAACCTTTCGCGACATTTGTTGTCTTATACAAACCAAGGCATGCGCGCCCGCCTGTTCAGTATTCTCCTTTTTATAGGCAGTTGCTTCAACGCCGGCGCCTCCCATATTGTCGGCGGGGAAATCACCTACAGGCACCTGGGTAGCTTCAGTTACGAAATCAAACTTACCCTCTTCGTAGATTGCCAGAACGGAAGCCCGCAAGCCATCGCAGACGATCTGAATGCGCGCATCGGTGTATTCGACGGCAGCAACGGGCAGCTCCTCACCACGCTTTCACGCGAAGTGCGCCGCACGGGTCCGACCCGCGTGCAAAAGCTCAACTACAACTGCGTGCGTAACCTGCCCAACCAATGCGTTGACAAATACGAATACACATTCACCCAAACCCTTGCCCAGCGCACCGGCGGTTACTTCCTCTCCTTCCAGCGCTGCTGCCGCAACCAGATCATTTCCAATATCTACGACCCGGGTTTCACCGGCGCCAATTACTGGACCTATATTCCGCAAGTGAACGGCAGCGGCGGACGCGGATTCAACAGTAGTCCCGTTTTCAAAGAACTGCCGCCCAACTTCCTTTGCACCAATGCCTGGCTCAATTTTGACCATTCTGCCACCGATGCTGACAACGATTCGCTGGTTTACGAATTCTTTACGCCTTACATAGCCGGAGACCGCAACGACCCGCGCCCTACCTTCAACAACTACGACCGCCCGCCTTTCGACACTTTGCAATGGATCGGCTCGTATGATTATGCCGACCCGATCGACGCCAATCCAAAATTCAAGATCGATCCTGAAACCGGACGTCTTACCGGCATACCCACCCGCGAAGGCCAATATGTTGTTGGCATCAAGGTCAAGGAGTACCGCAACGGTTTGCTCATCGGCGAAACCAAACGCGATTACCAGTTTTACGTTTACCGATGCATCGTAGACGTGGTGTCGGCTTTCTACGCACCCAATTACCAGTGCGGCTATCGGGTGACCTTCAATAACCAGAGCCAGGGCGCACAGCGCTACCGCTGGGACTTCGGTGTGGCAGGAAAATCAGACGATACATCCAACCTCACCAACCCCTTTTTCGATTATCCCGGGCCTGGTTTGTACAAGATTAAACTCATTGCCTTCCGGAGCAATTGTGTGGACAGTTCGGAAATGACCGTTCAGGTGTATCCACCGCGCTACCCCGATCTCGGACCGGACACGCTCATCTGCGGCACCTTCACTTATACCCTCCGCGTAAAGGAAAGCGGCTTCCAATACAACTGGAACACAACCCAGACCGGACAGAGCATCAACATCAACCGCGGTGGATTGTACTGGGTGGAAAAAGTGGATGGCCGTTGCCGCTGGCGCGATACCATCGTCATCACAAACGACCTGAGCCGCGTCCGCGTGACCGGCGATACGGTGATCTGCAACGAAAGACCTTTTTCGGCGACCCTCGACGCCGGTGCCGGCTACCGTCGCTACTCCTGGAGCAACGGCAGCCCGAATCGCAGCATCCAGGCCACGCAGGTGGGCAGCTATTGGGTGGAAACGGAGAACAGCAACGGCTGTATCACCCGCGATACGGCGCAGATCGATCAATATCC
>CANHTS010000135.1 GCA_947463435.1 Flavobacteriales bacterium
ATCTCAACACCGAGCGCTGCAGCCTCCTTCACTTCTTTCGCGTACTGTTCGAGCACATCGGCACTGATACCGAAAGATTGATTCCCCATGAGCGATTCCCCGCTCAGCTTCAGAAGTATGCGTTTGTATTTCATGGTGTGGTCTCAAAAAAAAGTCCCTCGGTGAGGGACTTTTTTAACGTGTTTCAATGTGTTAGCCTAAGGCGATTCTTACGAACCGCTTCACCACCAGGCCGGGCTCTGTGTCAGACAGCATTTTGCCAACAGTCCTGGAAGGATCCTTCACGAAGTCTTGGTTGAGGAGGGTTGACTCCTTGTAGAACTTCTGGAGTTTGCCTTCTGCGATTTTGTCGAGCATGGCTTCGGGTTTGCCTTCTGCACGTGCTTGTTCGCGACCAATTTCCATTTCGCGGGCCACAGTGGTGGCATCCACGTCGCTGCGGTCAACCGCAACAGGATTCATGGCAGCTATCTGCATAGCGGCATCTTTACCGGCGAGCAGGTTGGCTTCTGAGGGGCCATTGGTCATTTCCACGAGCACACCGAGGCGGTTGCCTGCGTGGATGTAAGCCACTACGTTTTCACCTTTCACTATTTCGTACTTGCTCACCTCGATTTTCTCGCCAATTTTGGCCATATCATCGAGCAAACGCTGCGAGATTGCAATACCTCCGATGCTCATGGCATTCAGTGCATCGAGGTCGGCGGGTTCGTTGTCGATGGCCGCCTGTGCGATTTCGCGGGCAGTTTTAACGAAGTCATCGTTCTTGGCTACGAAATCGGTTTCGCAGTTCAGTTCGATCACTACACCTTTGGTACGGCTTTCATTGGTCAGGGCAATCACTGCACCTTCAGATGCTTTGCGATCGGCGCGGCTGGAGCTGATTTTCTGGCCTTTTTTCCGCAGGAAGTCGATGGCAGCTTCGAAGTCGCCATTGGTTTCGCTGAGGGCTTTTTTGCAATCCATCATACCTGCACCGGTCATCTGGCGCAGCTTGTTGATATCGGAAGCGCTAATATTGGTCATGTTCTGGATCTGTGGATTGAATTAGACGCGTCTCAGGCTTCAGCGGCCGGCTGTTCTTCAGCGGCTACTTCGTCTTTTTCGCGGCGACGTTCCTGTGAACCTTCGTTGATGGCATCGGCGATTTCGCGGGCAATCACATAGATGCTTTTGCTGGCGTCGTCGTTAGCGGGAATAGGGAAATCAACCCAGCTCGGATCGCTGTTGGTGTCCACGATGGCAAAGGTAGGAATACCCAGGCGGCGTGCTTCAGACACAGCGATATGCTCGCGGCGGATGTCTACGATGAAAAGAGCACCGGGCAGTTTGGCCATATCCTCGATACCGCCGAGCATGCGCTCCAGTTTAATCTTTTCACGGGAAAGCATGAGCCTTTCCTTCTTGTTGATGTTTTCGAAGGTGCCATCAGTCATCATCTTGCCAATACCCTGCATGCGCTTGATGCTCTTGCGCACGGTGGCGAAGTTGGTGAGCATGCCACCGAGCCAACGTTCAGTTACGTAAGGCTGGTTGGCACCACCGGCTACTTCGGCTATGATTTCTTTCGCCTGCTTCTTGGTGGCAACGAAAAGCACCTTGCGGCCGCTCTTCACGATGTTGCGCACCGCGTTGCGGGCTTCTTCGAGTTTTGCTTCGGTCTTCTTCAGGTCGATGATGTGAATACCATTCTGCTCCATGAAGATATAGGGAGCCATTTTGGGATTCCACTTGCGGGTAAGGTGCCCGAAGTGAACACCGGCATCGAGAAGATCTTGTTGATTGATCGCCATGTTGGGATATTAACGCTTGCTGAATTGGAACCTTTTACGAGCTTTCTTCTGACCTGGCTTTTTGCGTTCCACCTTGCGGGAATCGCGGGTCATGAGGCCGAACTGACGCATTGCACCGCGCACTTCTTCGTTGCCCTGTACCAGTGCCTTGGCAATTGCCAGACTCACGGCACCGGCCTGACCGGAGATGCCACCGCCATTTACGTTCACCTTAATGCTCACCTTGTCTTCCTGGCCCGCAAGCTGCAAAGGCTGCTTTACACGAACCTGGTGGGTAAGCACCGGAAAATATTCTTGCATCGGGCGGCCGTTGATGATAATCTCACCGTTGCCTTCGCTCACATAGGCGCGGGCCACAGCCTCTTTACGCCTTCCTGAAGTATTGATCATGGGTATATCAGAAATCGAGTTTCAGTTCCTTGGGTTGTTGCGCTACATGCGGATGCTCGGTTCCGGCATACACATACAGGTTAGTGAAGAGCTTGCGGCCCAGACGATTCTTGGGGAGCATGCCTTTAACCGCATATTCCACCAGACGACCGGGGTTGCGGCTGTTCAGGATCTCCTGAGCAGTGCGCGAACGCTGACCGCCCGGATATCCGGTGTGGCGGAGGTACTCGCGACCGGCAAATTTGTTCGCTGTCATCACCACCTTCTCAGCGTTGATAACGATTACATTGTCGCCACAGTCCACATGCGGGGTGTAACCCGGCTTGTGCTTGCCGCGGATGATCATGGCAATACGCGAAGACAAGCGACCCAGCACCTGACCCTCGGCATCTACCACGTACCAGTTCTTCTCGCGGGTCTCGCTGTTCAGCATCCTCGATTTATAGCTCTGTGTGTTCACGGTATAAATTGTGTAAAAATTTGGGTCGGCAAAAATAGGCATTCAAAGCGCAAAAGCCAACAGTGTCGCGAAGATTTTTTTCACCCCTCACCCTACCCGCCTTTCCACAACCCACAAGCGACGCGGCGATTGTCCACAAAACAGGCCAAATCCGGACGCGTGATTTTCTTCCCGAAACACGAAAAAAGGCGGAGCAATGCCCGCCTTTTCCCTGAAAATGGTCGTTGCGATCAAAGGGCCGCTGCGTAACGGCGTGATACCTCTTCCCAGTTTACCACGTTCCAGAAAGCGCCGATATAATCCGGACGGCGGTTCTGGTAGTGCAGGTAATAGGCGTGTTCCCACACGTCAAGGCCGAGAATGGGTGTGCCTTTTACCTCGGCAATGTCCATCAACGGATTGTCCTGGTTTGGGGTGCTGGTGATTACGAGCTTGCCGTCGTGCACCACGAGCCAAGCCCACCCTGAACCGAAACGCGTGGCTGCTGCCTGGTTGAACTGTTCACGCATGGCATCGAAACTGCCAAAAGTAGCGGTGATGGCGGTGCCGAGATCGCCACCGGGCGTTCCGCCGCCATTGGGCGACATCACTTTCCAGAACATGCTGTGGTTCCAGTGACCACCGCCGTTGTTGCGCACAGCAGGGGAATATTTGCTGATGTTGCGGATGATTTCCTCCAGACCGCCGCTCAAGGCTGCTGCATTGTCTTTCAGCGCGTTGTTCAGGTTGGTTACGTAAGCCTGGTGGTGCTTACCGTGGTGAATCTCCATGGTGCGCGCGTCGATATGGGGTTCCAGCGCGTTGAAGGCGTAGTCGAGTGCGGGTAATTCGAATGACATGGTTGCTTGTGCTTAGATTGGTGTTTCAAAAAAACAACTTTTTGGCGAAAGGGTTGGCAGGCGCTACGACATCCTGCGCGGAAACACGATTTTCGCGGCCATGGACACCTGGTCAGCGCTGGAATGGTCAGCCGCCTTGCTCAGCCTGGCTGCAGTAGCCTGCATGGCCGCCCGCCGCCGCGCCGGTTTCCCGCTCAATATCCTCGCATCATTCATCTACCTGCTGGTCTTCCGGCATTCCGGCCTCCTGGGCGACGCCGCCCTACAACTCTGGTTCATCGCATGGCTGGCCTACGGCTGGATCTACTGGAAGAAACACGAAAACAAGGCGCGTCTGCTAATACCAGGGAAGCTTTCCCTTAGACAATTGCTCGTTGTGCTTCCGCTTTGGGCCGCTCTAAGTCTGTTATTGGGTTTTCGCCTCTCCCAAGAGCCACAAGCCGCTTTCCCCTGGGCAGATGCTTTTTGCGTTGCAGGAAGCCTGATTGCCCAGGTACTGCAAAGCCGTGCCATCATCTTCAATTGGTGGATGTGGATCCTGATCGACCTGGTTTATATTCCGGTTTACCTGCAGAAAGAACTCTATGCCACAGCTGGCCTATATGCCTTTTTCCTCCTGCTGGCCATGTTGGCCTTGCGTGAATGGAAACGATCGGAAGCCGAAACGGATCGGGTTGCTGCCTACTTCAGGAATTGAGCCACCCGGTCTGCCCCCTGCACTTCAAACCGGAATCGTTCATCCTCAAACTAACACCTTCTTGCGCAACACGGTCTCTTCGTAGAAATCGGTGTATTCCACGATCACCTTTTCGAGATCGAAACGCTGGGCCTGGGCGAGGGCCTGCTTGCGGAAACGCAGCAGCATATCGTCGTCGCTCAGCAGGGTGATGGCGTGATGGGCCATGTCTTCCACATCGCCCACGTTGCTCATAAAACCTGTTTCGCCATGGATATTCACTTCGGGGATACCGCCTGCATTGCTGCTCAGCACAGGCACTTCACAGGCCATGGCTTCGAGCGCTGCCAAACCGAAACTCTCCGATTCGGATGGCATGATGAACAAATCGCAGACGCTCAGGATTTCTTCTATGGCTTCCTGCTTGCCCAGGAAAGTCACCTTGTCGCAGGTATTCAGTTCCCGGCAGATTTTCTCCATGTGGCTGCGCTCCGGACCGTCGCCGATCAGCAACAGCCTGGCCGGCATGGCTTCAGCCACACGGGCAAAAACGCGGATCACGTCTTCCACGCGTTTCACCTTGCGGAAATTACTCGTATGGACCAGGATGCGCTCGCCATTCGGCGCGATGGCCTTCTTGAAATGCTCTTTCGGTTTCTTCGAAAAGCGGGTGAAATCGATGAAGTTCGGAATGACGCGGATATCGCGTTTGATATGGAAATTGGCGTAGGTGTCTTGCTTCAGGCTCTCCGAAACCGCTGTCACACCATCGCTGTGGTTGATACTCCAGCTCACTACCGGCTCGAATGTGGCTTCGCGGCCTACCAGTGTGATATCGGTGCCATGCAGGGTGGTAATGACCGGGATATCGATGCCCTGTTCCTTTAAAATCATCTTCGCCAGCATCGCCGCACTGGCGTGGGGAATGGCGTAGTGCACGTGCAGCAGGTCGAGTTGGTCGCTTTTAACGATATCGACCATTTTGCTCGCGAGTGCCGTTTCGTAGGGTTCATGCTCGAACAGCGGATACTTGAGCACACTCACTTCGTGGAAGAAGATATTCTCGGAGAAGTAATCGAGCCTGACGGGCTGACTGTAGCTGATGAAATGCACTTTATGCCCGCGCTGTGCCAGGCCTTTTCCCAATTCGGTGGCCACTACACCGCTGCCGCCAAAGGTGGGATAACAAACGATACCAATATTCATAAGACGGTAACAAGTATACGACAGGAATGGTTGGTTCAGGAAACCCTGCTCCGCGATTTCCAAAGCTCCACACCATGCAGGCCAAGCATTCCGGCCCAAAGCAGCAAACCCGGCATCGGGTTAACACTGAGATCGGCGCCGTCGCTGTTGTTGATCACGCCTTCGGAATAAATCTCAAGCCACAAAGGGAACAAGATGAGCCAGCACAGGTTGAACCAAAGCAACAACTTATTCGGTTTGCGGAGATAACGCCAGGTGCAAAAAGCGGTGATAAGGATGAAGGCCAGCTGCCATTTCCAGGCAAAGCCAATGGGCGGCCAGCGCGTGTCTTTGCCAAGGATATAAGCGCCGAGGATCCAGATATCCGGCACATCCGGACCGTAATATTTGTAGCCTTCGGGACCGATCTTCATCCAGACGAATGGAGCAGGAAGACTAAGCAGATTGAGGAAAAGCGACCACTGCATCCGCATGACTTTCATGGCGGTAAAACGCGGCTTATGCGGAAAAATTGCCGCTTACCTTTGCTCCATGGAACTGCCGGGAGGCGACGAATACTTCATGCAAAAGGCTTTACAGCTGGCCGATGAGGCTGCCGCAGCGGGCGAAGTACCGATTGGTGCAGTGGTAGTTCACAAAGGCAAAATCATCGGAAAAGGTTACAACCAAACCGAAAGGCTCAATGACGTGACAGCACATGCCGAAATGCTTGCCATTACGGCGGCTGCATCGGCACTGAACAGCAAGTTCCTGGAGGAATGCACCCTGTATGTCACCATCGAACCTTGTCTGATGTGTGCCGGTGCCATTCGCTGGGCGCGGCCTGACCGCGTGGTGTATGGCGCTTCCGAACCCAAAACAGGTTTCACCCGGGAAATCAGCAGTCTGGCCGGTGAACGCATCGCCGTTGAAGGTGGCATATGTGCAGAGGCGGCCAAAGAAAAGATGCAAACTTTCTTCCGCAGCAAAAGATAATAAGGGCCGGATTCCGACGGACAGCCCATGAGATAATTTGGCGACTCGGGTTTTACTGCTAACTTCGTTTCACCTTAACTTAACAACATGAAAAATTTCGTACCTCTTTTCATTGCCCGGATTCTTATGGGCATGCCCTTCATCGTTTTCGGTGTAATGCACATAATGGCCGCCAACAACATGGCCGGCATGGTCCCTGCCTGGCTCCCCGGCGGAGTTATCTGGATTTACCTCACCGGCCTTGCCAATATCCTCGTTGGTGTGGGCATCGCCGCCAACAAGATGATGCCCTTGGCCGGCAACCTCGCCGCGTTGCTGATGACCGTCTACATTGTGGTCATCCACGCTCCCGGCCTTGGCGATGCAGCTACACAAGCGAACGCCATGAGTGGTTTATTGAAAGACATTGGCCTGGCCGGCGGCGCACTGCTTGCAGGATATCTTTCCGGCTCGGACAAGAAACCCTGAACCAATTCACCTTCATGGAAAAGGGACCCCAACAAGGTCCCTTTTCTTTTGCCCGCACCGTTCGTTCCAAGCATATTCGCCCCGCCAGCATCCGACAAGACCAACCTTCAACGACCCGGCTCTGCCGCTGTCTTATTTCACTGCGCTATATTCAATGACCTGCTTCTGCCGCGGTCATATATCCGAAAACATGCAATAGAAAAACAATTCGAGCTGGGAATCGAGAGAGAATTAGGTGGTGAGGAAGGTGTGGGTCGGGATAGTTTGTCCTGTGTATTATGTATTGTTTAAACGTTTATAAGCGTGTAATTTCAACTCAGATTAGGCGTAAGCCGACTCCCGGTCTTTGCGGTGTGTGTTTAAATCCCTATATTGGGCCTGTATTCTAATCATTTTCAATTATGGACTTTGTTACTTTTATCCAAACTTACAACACCGAAGAACGCTGTATCCTTTTGTGGAAGAATTTGCGGGATAAGCACGGTGTATTCTGTAACCGCTGCGGCAGCAATGAACATCTGTGGCTCCCTTCAAAGCGGAGATACCGGTGTAAACAATGC
>CANHTS010000136.1 GCA_947463435.1 Flavobacteriales bacterium
GCAGCGCTTTACCACGATTGCGGCTTTCTGAACACTTACCGCGACCACGAAGAAGCCGGCTGTCTGACCGCAAGGAATGTGCTGCCCGGGTTCGGTTACAATGAAGAGCAGATTGAACGCATTTGTGATATCATACTTGCTACCAAGGTGCCGCAGAACCCGCAAAACTTCCTCTCAGAACTGCTCTGCGACGCAGACTTGCATTACCTCGGCGGAACGGAATACGACTTCATTGCCGGCAACCTGTACAAAGAGTTTCAGGAGCAACAGATTGTGCAGAGCGAAGACAGCTGGTATAAGATGCAAATCGGTTTTCTCGAAAATCACCGCTTTTTCAATCCCTATTCCAAAGCGCATTGTGAGCCAGGCAAGCAACGCAACCTGGAGCGCATCAAAGCTGACTATGCCCGTTTCTTAAGTGCCTGAACCCCAAGCGATCTTATGGAAATCAAGAAAATACTCGTTTGCCACGACTTTACCCATGAGGCAGACTGCGCAGTAAACCACGCTATTGGCGTGGGCAAGGCGCCCAATGCAGAGATTGTGCTGGTGCATATTCTCGACAAGAAATCTCTCGAACAACTCCGCAAGGAAAAGAAAGACGCTTCTGAAATCGAAGACAAGCTTCAAAAGGTATGCGATGGCATCACAGCGGCTGGTTTGCGCGCTTCTTTCATTGCGCGTGAAGGAGACATTTTTAGCACCATAGCAGAAATAGGAGAAGAAATTGAAGCTTCGCTTATCATCTTCGGTACGCATGGCGTGAAAGGCATGCAACATGTCCTGGGTGCTTTCGCGCTCAAGCTTGTTGTAAGCGCCAAATCGCCGGTAGTGATTGTGCAGCGCCGCAATATCCGTCCCCACGGTTACAAGAAAATTGTACTGCCGGTAGACGAAGACGATTACTGCAAACAAATGGCCAGGCCTGTGGCTCAGATTGCGCGCATGTTTGGCGCCGAAGTGCTTGTGCTGCCCAAGCATGTTTCAGACGACCATTTCCGCACCTATGTACGCAACAGCAGCAATTATGTGCGCAAGGTGCTGGAAGAAGAAAACGCAACTTTCAGCATTGCAGAACCCATCAACAACGGCAGCTTTCACAAACAGGTATTGGAATATGCTTCAGCGCAAGACGCCGACCTGATCAGCATCATCACCCAGGAAAAGATGGACCGCGATGTGAAGGAACTTTTCGTTGGAAGCGAAGACGTGCGCATCATCAACAACGCCGCTGAAATTCCGACCCTTTGCATCAATGCCTTCAATGCTTTGCTGGCGGGCGGTGTGATGGGCGTGAGCAGCAGTTAAAAGTGAACGACCCTGTTCTTGTAACCGGAGCGACCGGTTTGCTCGGAGCCCATTTGGTGCATCAGTTGCTCCGGAGCGGAAGGCCTGTCTTTGCCTTGCGCCGTGAAACTTCCTCGCTTGACTTGTTCAACCGCGTTGGCGGGCTCTATAACAGCACAACAGTGCCCGATTGGTTGCTGGGTGCCTTAGACGATGATGAGGCCCTTCTAGAGGCCGTAAAAGGGGTAAAAACCCTCTTTCACTGTGCCGGTCTCGTTTCATTTTTTCGCGAAGACCGCGACGCTTTATACAAAACCAATGTGCTTGGCACGGCACGCCTCGTAAATGTGCTGTTGTCGTTGCCAGAACCACCTGCCCTCATCCACGTCAGCTCGATTGCCTCGCTGGGCCGGAGCAGCGACGGCGCCTGGATCAGCGAGAAAAGCGAATGGACAGACTCTCCGCTGAATACCCACTATGCCATCACCAAGCACCTTGGTGAAATGGAAGTATGGCGGGGTTTTGAGGAAGGATTGCGCGGCGCCATTCTGAATCCGGGTATCATCCTCGGAACCGGCGATGGGCACAGCGGATCGAATGTTTTTTTTCGCGAGGTTAAACGTGGCCTGAAGTATCATCCACAAGGAGGTAACGGATTTGTTTCGGTGGAAGATTGCGTGCGCTTGTTGTTGCTGTTGGAAAGCAGCAACGTGCAACACAGCCGCTTCATTGCGGTTTCCGAGAACCTCAGTTACAAGGATTTGCTGACGCTGATTGCCACCGCCATGGGTAAAAACCCTCCTTCACGCGCGCTCACGGGCTTGTCTTACCGCAGTATCCGGTTCCTTGCGCGCATGTTGGAACCTTTGCTAGGCAAGAAGTTGCCGTTGAGTTATGAAAACCTCCGGGTAAGCGGCCACACTTCCTTATATGACAACCGTGCAGCCCGACGTCTCGGTTTTGATTTCGAGCCCATCCGTGTTTCGGTGGAAAGAACCGCCGCTCAATTGGCTGCCCTCTCCCATTAATCTCAACTTACCTACCTTTGCGCCGTGCGTATCGGCGTTGTAGTATTTCCCGGCTCAAACTGCGACCGCGACCTGATGGAAGCGGTTGAACTCCATACGGGTTCAAAGGTTGAAACCCTTTGGCACAAGGACAAAGACCTGAAAGGCTGCGATATGGTCTTTCTGCCCGGCGGTTTTTCATACGGTGACTACCTGCGGAGCGGGGCCATCGCCGCCCAGGCTCCGGTTATGGAGGCTGTGCGCCTCCATGCTGCATCCGGCGGGCTCGTAATGGGCATTTGCAATGGTTTCCAGATTCTTTGCGAATCGGGTTTGCTTCCCGGGGCGCTCTTGCGCAACACCAGCATGCAGTTTGTCTGCAGCAATGTGCTGTTGAAGCCGGAAAATACAGACCTGGCCGTTACCCGCGCCTACAATCGCGACGAAACCTATACGATCCCGATTGCACACGGAGAAGGCCGCTTCTACACGGATGCCAATACGTTGCGTCAGATTGAAGAAAATGGACAGGTGATGTTCCGCTACTGCGATGCTGCCGGAGAAGCGACGGATTCGTCCAATCCGAACGGTTCGCTCAACAATATCGCAGGCATTTGCAACGCAGGCCGAAATGTGTTTGGCATGATGCCGCATCCTGAGCGTGCGGCGTTTTTGCACTCCGGAAATATGGACGGCGCGCCGCTCTTCAAAAGCCTGATCGGCGAAATGGCCGTTTAATTCTCTGCTCTGCGGCAGCACACTCCGTTCATTCCCCGATTCTTCGCTTTCGTCAATTCAGGAATGTATTGGCCGAATTTTTACCACTATTTTTCGTTTACCATACAACCCGGTACGGGTATTGATTGTCTAAAGAGTAAGGCAAAAACGGAAAGTGTTCATAACCCAGCCCGTTTAAACCTTGAAAACAACTTAATTAGCAACGCTATGAAATCGGCAGCCAAAAACATCCAGGGAAGGGGCACTCAAGTGCAAAAACCCCGTCACCAAAGCGATTCCGGCAGTGACCAACGCGCTGCCGGCGTCTGAAATTCGCGAACTCAGGAGCCGGCCCTCAGCCTTTCTGCGTTCTCTGCCACCTGCAAGGCGCTGATGAAAGGTTCGAGCTTTCCGTTCAGCACTTCTGAAAGATTATGGGTTGTTAAGCCAATGCGGTGATCTGTCACCCTGCTTTGCGGGAAGTTATAGGTTCTGATCTTGGCGCTGCGGTCGCCTGTTGAAACCAGGGTTTTACGCCGAGCCGCTATAGCCTCTTCCTGTTCGCGCACTGTTTGCTCGTAAAGCCGCGTACGCAGCATTTGCATGGCTTTTTCGCGGTTTCCCAATTGTGTGCGCTCGGTCTGGCAAATTACCACGATTCCGCTCGGCACGTGCGTAAGCTGAACCTTGGTTTCCACTTTGTTCACGTTCTGACCACCCGCTCCGCCGCTTCTGGAAGTGTGCAGTAACACATCGCTGTCTCGTATTTGTATTTCCACTTCATCGGCTTCCGGCAACACCGCCACAGTAACTGCCGAAGTATGGATGCGGCCCTGGGTTTCGGTCTGGGGGATGCGCTGCACACGGTGCACGCCGCTTTCGTACTTCATTGTACCGTAAACCTGCTCGCCCCGTATCATGAGAACCGCTTTGGAATAGCCACCGGCCGCTCCTTCAGTGGTTTCAACCAACTCAACGGTCCAACCACGGGTTTCACAGTACCTGGTATACATGCGCATCAGATCGCCGGCAAATAGACACGCTTCGTCTCCGCCGGTTCCGGCGCGGATTTCAAGCACGGAATCTTTATCATCTTGCGGATCTTTGGGAATCAATGCCACGTGTATCCTGGCTTCCAGCTCTTCACGCAAGTCTTCACACGCACTGATCTCGGCTACCGCCAAATCGCGCAGCTCTTTGTCCTTTTCCGTTTGAAGCAGCAAGCGGGCCTGTGCTTCATCGTGGTTGAGTTTCCTGTAGCGGTGATAGAGCTCATTCAACTCACGCAAGCCGGTATACTCGCGGTTCAATTGGGTAAATCGTCGGCGATCTGATACAATTTCATGACTGCTCAGCAGCAACTCCAGCTCTGTGAACCGCGCATGCAATGCTTCCAGTTTGTTTTCCAGCGCCATTAACGATACAAATGTAGGCCGCGGTCTGAGCTGTTTGCGAGTATGGATCCTGACACGCGAAAGCGCTGTAAGTTAGTTCCGTTGATGTTGAGGGTGTCGCGCCGGCTGCCGTGGGAAATTCCTTCGCGCACCAAACGCTGTGTGTCAATTGTATAGCAAAGACTGCCATCGCGGGCGTCCCAGTAACCGGCAGGTTTATTAACCAGGCGCAAGCGATTGAGCGTGGCATTCAGAACACGGATGATTTCGTCGTTTTCAGCAGCAAGAAAGAGGTATTGACCATCGTCGTAGATGCGGGTTTTACCGCGTGGGAGCCAGGCTCCGGCAAGCATGGTAGAAGCCAGTGTACGCCCTTGGTAATCGAGCTTTTTAAGGAAACCATCGCGGCCGTCCAGTATCCAATAGTTTCCATCTGCGGCCAGGCCAAACCCCCTGATCTGATAGTTTTCCAGCGTGTTGAAGTCCAACAGACGGCGCTGATTCAGCTGATTGTCGAGCATCAGCAAATGGCGGGTTGACGGAAAATACACCAGAACTTGCAGGCCATTGCTGGCATCAATCTGCGGATTGCCGCCGTGGTTGCTGTATGCCTGGGTTGCCAGCGTGCGCCCGGCGGGATCTTTTTTCGAAATGATTCCTTCTGCATCAGCCATGATTACATTTCCCTGTTGATCCAGAGCGAAATCGCTGTATTTCCCCGGAATCAGGGCATACTCAGTCAAAGTACCAGGAAGACCAAGCAGCGCAATGGCAAACAGGATAAACAGCGGATTGCTCATAGGCTTTCGAAGCGTTTTATCGTGGTAGTTTCACCATCAAAAACTGCGTATGCGCTGTCGTTGAACCAGGTTCCGGCGTTCAGGTACCGTGAATTTTCGCTGACAGACCTGTCGAGAACCAAATGGCGATGTCCGAAGACGAAGTAATCAATGTGACCTTCTTCCCTTAAAAATTTCTTACAAAACCCAACCAACCACTCTTTCTCTTCACCCAGGAATTGTTCGTACTTGTTCCCTTGGCCCAATCGGCTTTTTCGGCTCCAGGCGCGGGCAATGGAAAATCCCAGATTCGGATGCAGACGGGCAAAGAGCCAGGAGCTCCACGGTGCGCGGAAAATCCTTCTCAGCATTTTATAGCTTTTTTCGCCGTTTCCAAGTCCGTCGCCATGGTGCAGGTAGAAATGCTTACCGGCACATTGGAAGCGCAGTTCATCCGAAATAACTTGCACACCCAGTTCCTTTTCCCAGTAACCGCTCGTCCACATATCGTGGTTTCCACGGAACATAAATACCGGTATACCGCGGTCTGTAAGCGAGGCTATTTTGCCCAGGAAACGCACGAACCCGGCCGGTACGGTATACCGGTGTTCAAACCAGAAATCGAACTGATCGCCCATCAGGAAAATGGCCCCTGCGTCATGTGAAACGTCTTCCAACCAGGCCACGACCTTCTTTTCCCTTTCCAGGCTGCGGGCATGGTCTGGCATTCCAAAGTGGAAATCGCCGGCGAAATACAGTTTGCCGGCAGGCGGTAGCGGTATTTCTTTCAGCTTGGTCAATACGCTGCGAATTGCTGCAGGAAGCGAATATCGTTATGGAAGAAATCGCGGATGTCTTTCACACCATAGCGCAACATGGCAATACGGTCAAGACCCATACCAAAGGCGTAACCGCTGTATTTCTCCGGGTCTATTCCGCAGTTTTTCAAGACATTGGGATGAACCATTCCGCAGCCGAGGATTTCAAGCCAACCAGTGCCCTTGGTCAAACGGCGGTCTTCTTCTGTCTCCGTACCTGCCCAGATATCCATCTCGGCGCTGGGCTCCGTAAAGGGGAAATAGGATGGTCTAAAGCGAATTTTTGTTCCTTCCCCGAAGAAAGCACTAACGAAATAGAAAAGTGTCTGTTTTAAATCAGCGAAACTTACGTTTTCGTCAATGTAAAGCCCTTCAAGCTGGTGAAAAAAGCAGTTGCTTCGTGCGCTGACCGCTTCATTTCTATAAACGCGGCCGGGCATTACAAGGCGGAGTGGCGGCTTCTTGCTTTCCATTTCCCTGATTTGTACACTGCTTGTATGGGTGCGCAGCACCCGGTCGCCGGCGAAAAAAGTATCCTGCATGTCGCGGGCCGGATGATTCTCTGCAAAGTTCAACGCACCAAAATTGTGCCAATCGTCCTCCAGTTCCGGCCCTTCAGCCGGCTCGAAACCAAGCTTGGAGAATATTTGGAGCATTTCATCCCGAACCAAGTTGATCGGGTGTTTTCCGCCGGGTTCATGCAGGTATACCGGAATATCGAATACAACATGCGTCGCGACGGTATCAACTGAAGCGGCTTCGCCCTGTTTTAAATCTTCGTAGATAGCCTCAGCTGCTGCCTTGAGTTGATTGAGATCTTTACCCCATTTTTTCTTTTCGTCGGGAGGCAAAGCGCGGAAAGCATCTATCAACACAGAAACCGAGCCTTTTTTGCTCAGGAATTTCAGTCTGAATTGTTCAGCGTCTGCTCTCGGTTCCTGGCGACTAGCAGCTAACTGTTCTTTCAGTGCATTGATTTCGTTCTCCATGGGACAAAACTACGATATGGCGGCTTGACTGTCTGTTTTCCTTGTTTCCGGCTTGTTCACAATCCAATAGAAATATAAAATATTAAGAATTGATAATAGATAAATAGTAGCTGTGTGGATTGGTGGATAAGCGGGTTCCACGTGATGCTCTGATAAATGTTATGCACTATTCTATTTCTTCTAACTGATTGATTTTAAAAGAATTAATAGTTGTACCGGGAATACTTCATTGGGTTTCAACCGCTTTTTGTGTGTGAAAATGGATTAGGGATTTTGTGTGTGGGAGCGGGTAAATGCTACGACTTTGTTAACTTGAATTAACATTGCTGTTTGGTTTTATAGGTTGTTCCTTGCAAATGGTCGGTTGTTAGTGGC
>CANHTS010000137.1 GCA_947463435.1 Flavobacteriales bacterium
CAGGTGCAGCCATGAAACCTATGCTGAGGAGTTTGATGCCATGTTTTTCGTTGGGTACCAGGATGTTGCGCCCTTCGCGTTCGATCATGGCCGGCGCCTCGTGAATGCCAAACAGGGTAGGAACAGATGGCCCGTAAATATCAGCATCGAGCAAGCCGGTTTTCGCACCGCTGCGCGCCAGTGCCAGCGCAAGATTCGCTGCAACAGTCGATTTTCCGACCCCGCCTTTGCCTGAAGCCACGGCGATGATGTTGCGAACACCCGGCAAAAGCACTTCCCCACTGCGGTTATGGCGGGTTTCGCTGCTCATGATGATGTGTAAGTCACTCACGCCGGGAACCATCAAACGGATGGCATTGCGGCATGCATTTTCGATCATGTCTTTCATCGGACATGCCGGGGTGGTGAGCACTACCGTAAAGGTGAGTTTGCCTCCGTCGATCTCAATATCCCGGATCATACCAAGACTAACGAGGTCTTTGTTCAGATCCGGGTCGTTAACATGGCCCAATGCGGCCAGCACTGCTTCGCGGGTAATCATCCGTTTTGGGGTTTGCGTTTGAAAAGACCAACAATTCTGCCGAAAAAGCGCTTTTCAAAATTCCAGAAAAATTCAAATTGACCGAACAGGAATCCGTACCCCAGGAGTACCAGGTTGTAAATAGGCAGAATCAGCCAGTAATAACTATAGGTAAACCAATCGGTCTGCGCCCAGTCGAAATTGGCTTTCAGGATCCGGCGCAGGAACATGATGGTCGTGCCGGTGAGGGCAAAAACAAGCAGGATGATCCATGCTTGCAGGGCAGATTTTACCTGCCAGCGATCTCTAAGTTTTTGAATGAATGACAAGGTTTCCAGGTTTAGCGCATCAGGTAGATTTTACCGACCTGATCTTTAAACGCCTCATCGCCACGGGTGTTTCTCAGCTCCAGGTCTTTTCCGTTTTTCTTCACACTGACGTGATAAAAGTACACTCCGTTAGCCAGACGGTCACCGAATTGATCGGTTCCATCCCAGCTCCAGGCGCTGATATTATTGCCTATATGCAATATTCCCAATTCCTGTTGGCCAACCTGCCGCACCACGCGTCCGTCTGAGGTCATGATTTTGATGCGAATATCGTCAGGAATACTTTCACCGGTGAGGGTAAAGACGAAACGCATTTGGCTGGTGAAAGGATTGGGGTAAGGATAAAAATGGGTAACCGTCGAAGCTGTTACAATCTGAAAGTCGCTTTCATACTCCTGCCGGCCTGCAACATTGCTGCTGGCATCGCTCGATTGAACACGGAGCGTATGCGCCCCGTCGCGCAGTCCAACAGGCCTGAATTCCATGGCCGCTTTGTTTTCCGGTCCGCTCGCCGGGATGAAACGAAGCTGTTCTCCATCAACGGCAATCCGGGTGAAATCAGTTTCTCCGGGCTTACGCAAATAGACTTCCAACCGGGCTGAATCTGTTTGGAGTAAAAACCGGTTTTCGTCTTTGCTGCTGATGCGTATAAGCGGTTCCGGTTTCACAATCTCCCCGCTGTAGATGCGCCTTCCGTCAAATTGAACGTCGAGCAGCGGGCCCATCAGGTCTTTTTGAACAAAATACGAAAAGACGTGGCTGTTGTTTTGCAGGGTGAGCTCGGGCTGCAGGAAAACCGGATTCACTTCTACTACCGCGCTGTGATAACCACGCACGCCCTTGGTGCCCAATGCGGCTGAAAACAAAGCCGTTTCGCCGGGCTTTAAGGGCGGCAGCATCACGCTGTCGCTGTACAACAATGCCTGGTTGTCGCGGCTGCTGATGCGGATTCTCGCCCGGATACTGTCTCGGAAAGCGAGCCTTGACAGGTTGTGGAACGGTATACGGAGCCTGAAAGTGTCTCCTTCGTAAAGGGTGTCGCGGTAATAGCGATATCCCAGGCGAGTCAAAGGATACAGTGTACCTTCCGGGACGTCAGTAAAGGTGACACGCCAATTGCGCAGTTGCATGGGCGTCGCGGCGAGCTTGTCGTTCAAATCAACCCGCAGCTTAATGAAGCGATAGGTGTTAGAGTCGATGCTGCGCAAATCTTCGTGGTGCCGCGCCGCTGCAATCAGCATCTGCTCCCGGCCGCGTCGGTCAATGCCGATTACCGAGACGCGCAACTGGTCTGTTGTATCGTTGCGTTCGTCGGGATGATAATGCAGGTCGAGCCAGCTCCCCGCCGGACCAATCGGTTCTGATACCATGCTGCCGCTGTTTCTGGCACCGTTTAACTCCGCTTCCACGGCGGCATAACCCGAACCCGGGTTGCCATCGAATACAGCAGCGTCCTCTTGCGCCGTTCCGGGCGCGGTACCTTTCTTGCCTACACAGACAAAAGCACCGGTGGCTACCCGGTTCGCAGGGTTGTCCATCACATTGCTGCCAATTTTGTGCAAGGCCTGCAATACTTCTGGTTTCCACTGATCGGCATAAGGATAAACAGATGAGAAAATCGCTACATAGGTGCTGTCGGGCACCAATGAAATGAAACGGATGAACTCGTCTTGCCAAAACGGATTATTCATCGGGAAGGTGTAATACAACTGGTAGTTGTCGATATGGCCGAAGTACGTCCAGGTTCTTCCCCAATAGCACAAGGGTTTCATCTTGGATGTGTCTACCCAGGTAAGTTCATTCCGGTTAGGGTCGAACAACATGCAAACCAGTCCATTGGCGCAGTTCAATGCGTTTAGATCCACACCGCCGAAGCCGCCTTCCTTCACCCCTTTATTGCTCTTGGTGCCATATTGCGCATCGACATAGAGTTTCTTCACAACAGACCCGAAACGCAGTTCTCTTGCGGTAGTGTCGATCACGATACCGGGTGCCGTATTGCGCGATACGCGGTTGGAATACTGCCACGCCAATTGTTGCATCCAGCCGTTCCCATGTCCTTTGATATAAGTGAAGCTATTTTCCGTCCAGCGCCCACCCTCGGGAGAACCGGTATTGATGCGCGCTCTCCAGTAATACACCATGGAGTCGCGGGCCGGTTGCAGGGCAAACTTCATGCGCAACAAAGGTTCGCTGTTGGTTGCGCCGCTGCGCTTGATCCACGGGGAATTGAAACGCGGCGTAGTGTCGAGTTCGAGGAAATACTGTTCGTTCGAAACGGTAAGGTCTGAAGGCTGAATCACAAGCTCCACACTATCGGTTCCAATGATGGCAAAACGCCGGGGATAAATCAGGTTCACGCCATTTCCGGGCATGAACCTGCGGGCTGATGCGCGGTTGTTCGAATAACTAAACTCAGCGGCCTGTCGGCGCGGATTTATTTCTACTTCGTAGGTGTTGTCGCCCCGGGTGGCTATGTCTTTCGTTTTGATGGTGATGTAGGCGGTATCCTGATAGGCTACAGGTGGTATGGTAACCACATATTCGCGGCGTGTCATGCCGTCCGGATAGGTACGGCGCAGCCAAACGTCGACAGAATCGCTCACCTTGCGTCCGTAGTTGTTCACCACTACGGCCAGACGAAAGGAATCGCTCAGAGCAATGGCGTTCGGAGGATCTACATAGATACTCTTTTCGGTAATGGCATAATCGGGCAAATCGGGAGCAGTAAACTTCAGGGCAGGATCGCCCATCAGAAATAACTGTTGGCAGTGGATGCGGTTCAATAGGCTGCCCGGTTCTTCGTAAGTCTGTATCGATCGTTTGATTACATCTCCCAGGCGGTTGCCGAATTCTGTATTGTAGTAGGCTTCATAGAAATGCCCCATCTGCGAACTCACGGCAAAGAGTTCACTCAGCGCGGATTGGGAAAGGAAGGCTACGGCACCGCGTCTGTTTCCGCGCAACATGCGTTCACTGAAGAAGACCCTGCTACCGTAAGGAATACACGGATTACCGATCTGACAACCATTGAAATAACAAATTGGATAACGACCTGAATTGAAGTAATCCATCGTATCGCCCATGTCTATATCCGTCACCTGGGTGCTGCCATGTCCAAGGAAAGTGATCATGCTGACGCCATTGTTAATGGCTTTGACTATGCCTTGTTTTACACCTGTAGTTTGCTGTCCGGTTGCAGCTTTATACCATGAACTCACCCGGCCGCTGAACAAGCCTTGTTCGGCCGTACTTTCCAGCGCATCCAGCCTGTTTTTGATATAGTTGCTCTGGCTGGCGTCGGTTCCGCCACCCAAATGAATCAGCTCTTTTTGCCAGGGCCTGTATAAAACAGATTCATATTCTTTGACCTTTTCAAGATAGTTTGCGATATCCGTTTTGCTTTCTGCCGGAATCCGACCTGTAGCAAGGGCTGGTACTTGCGAACTGCTGTTCAGTCCAATACTGAAAATGTTATCCGAAGCAGGCACTCCGATACTGGGCACCAGATTCCTGCGCTGATACAAGCTGCTTCCTTTCAGATAAATCGTTTCATACCCACGGCCGGCAAGCAATAAATACCGGGGTGGGCTGATGGTCGAACGATTGATGAGATAAGCGGCGTATCTGCGTATAGCCACCGGATGCTTCCTTCCATAAGAAAAAGCATTGTACAATTGCTCTGTTGTAACCAGTTTGGCAGAAAAAGAGCCTTCACGGTACCGCAGGTAAGCATCGGTTTCACTTCCGGACAAAGAAGGATGTGTAACGATGATGTATTCTGCATTGTTGATATGCGTTCTGAAATCGGGCAGTTCGGCAAGAACCGGCTTGTAAACAGAGTCGCGGTCCATCGAAACCAAACGGTACTGCAGGCTGTCCATCAAGACCCATTCAGTAAGGTGCGGACTCACGGGCAAATCGAACACAATCGAATCGTTGCCAACTCGGCGTCCGCTCACACGGAGACCGAGTTCAGGGTTCATTACAACCGGAAAGCGCAAGGCCGCCCCCGGATTGGTCCAACTCATGTGCTGCGCAGCAACCGAAGAAGGCACTTTGAATGCAATGGCATTGGCACCGTTCAATTGCGTAAAGCGAGGATAACGCAGCAGTCCATACGCAGCCTGGTAATAGCTGTATGGAATGCCACTGACATTGACCGAACTGAGTCGGAGTTCGGTGAACAAACTGCCCAAATCCGATGGGAGAAGTTTTGCTGTTTTGGTATAGCCGCTGTGGCCGCGGAAGCTGGTATCGAGGATAGTCCTGGGTCCGCGGCTGTTGGGCGTAAGCTTCACTTGCAGCCGGTGATCGATTCTTCCCGCATAGGCGGAGGTTCCTGAAAAATGGTACTCCAATAAAGGAGTGGGACCTGCAGCATTAAAACCACGCGTATCAAATACAAACGCGTGATCGGGTTGATAACCGCCGGTTCCATAGCCGAATACCGGGCCCATCCAGCCTTCAGTGGGCGAATATTCGCTGGGGAATAGGTCTTTGTCCATTACCCGCTGCGGCGTCCCTCGGTTATAGGTGCTCTGTTCGAGTTCTAGTTCTTCGTGCAGGTACCAGGGTCTCAATTGCGCACTCGCCGGATCCGGAACAACATGTTGGTAACGCAGCCAGGGAGCCCTTGCTGTGAAGGTGATGAAGTAATAGGCGGTGTCTGAAATCAGGCTGCGAAAAGATTGGGGCTGCTCACCGCTGCCAACATACATGTCGCGGTCGATCTTGCCATCGGCCGGCCCGCCCATAAATTCAATGTAATCGCCCGGATCGAGCCGGTTGTCTTTTCCATCAACGACCCGAATCGGAATCTGCTTGCCATCGCTCCATATCTGGTAACGCGAAGCCGGGATTGCTCCCACACTTACGCCTGCTTCGCGGAAATACCATTCCAACAAGAAGAAATCAACCCGATACCAGGCTTGCTCCAATACTCCGATGCGGATGTACGGCTGGGTAGGGTCGTACCATTCATTGCCGTAAACCTGCGCCCTTGGAGAACGTGGAAGGAGGAATATCAGCAGCAGGAGCCAAAGAAACCGGGCTCGGTTTTTCATTTCCGGCAAAGTTAGTCTTTAGTAGAAAAAAAAGCCGTTAGTAAACGTTTATAATCTTTTAAGTAACAAAAACACGCATTTGGTTGCTTGGATAAGGGTGTTTATTAAAGGTTGGTTTGGAGATATTGCGGCTGGCGTCTGCTGCATTTATCGATTAACATTGTGCCCATGGAAAACGCAAGGCCATTGCTCTGGCTGATGCCCGTTGGCCTGGGCGAGGGCGGGATGGCCACTTTTGCCCAGGAAGCCCACCGCCAGGCTGCGAACCTGGTTCAATGTTGGATAGTAGAAGAGGTGCGCACAGCGAGAAGAATGTTGTCGAGCATGCAAAGCGCCTATCCTTTCGATGAAAAGGAATGGTTTGAGATAGGGAAGGAGGGGCAGCACGATGCCCGAACCCTGGAAGCGGAATGGAAAGCTGCCATGCGGAGCGCAACGCCCGGAAGTGTTTGGGGACTGATGAGCGAGGCCGGGATGCCGGGCATTGCCGACCCGGGTGCAGCCGTCGTCGCTTTTGCGCATCAGTTGGGCTGGGAAGTGCGGGTATTGGCCGGGCCTTCCTCCATTTTTATGGCCCTTGCTCTTTCCGGATTCAACGGACAGCAATTCGCTTTCCACGGCTATCTGCCGGTTGAACCTCCCGCCTTGTTGCGTGCCATTCAGGCGCTGGAAGCACAGGCGCAGCGAGGCGTTGCGCAGATCTTCATCGAAACGCCTTACCGCACCCGCCGTATGCTCGAAACTCTCTTGCGCAACCTCAAGCCGCAAACCGGATTGTCGGTCACCGCCGGGCTCGATACACCGCAGTTTTTTAGCTATGCCGGCCCCGTTGCAGGTTGGAAAGACAAGCGGCTGCCGGAAGGGAAAGTGCCGGCCGTTTTCGTGTTAGGGTAAACCCAAATCATACATTAGAAACCCAATTCGGGTTCGGAATCAAGAGAGAACCGGAAGTGAACAGGCGTTATTGGTTTCCTGTTAGAAGTCTGTTGTCTGTCGTTTGGGGAGTGTCTATTCAGCAGGTTGTCGGAATGGATGGATAAACCCCATAACGAAATTTAGATGCGCGATACGGGATTAGGGGGCTGGAGGCGAGGAAGGGGCGGGTTGGAATATTTTGTGGTGGTTGTAAGGTAATAATTAAACGTTTATTAGCGTGTAATTTCTGGCCAGATTAGGCATAAGCCGACTATTGGCCTTTGCGGTGTATGTTTTGAACCCTATATTGCGCCTGTATTCTAATCACTTTTAATTATGGACTTTGTTACTTTTATTCAAACTTACAACACCGAAGAAAGCTGCATCCTTTTGTGGAAGAATTTGCGGGATAAGCACGGTGTATTCTGTAACCGCTGCGGCA
>CANHTS010000138.1 GCA_947463435.1 Flavobacteriales bacterium
GCGATGGCAGCCGGAATTGACAAAGCCGGAATTGTTAGCGATGCCAGGGCGCACGATCTGAACGGGGACGGCAAAACCGATTTGCTGCTTTGTGGCGAATGGATGCCTTTGCAATGCTGGATCCAAGGTACAGGCACACTCAGCGAACAAGCCGCCGCCATGGGATTGAGCAATACCTCCGGCTGGTGGAATACCATTACGGCCGCCGATTTGGACGGCGACGGCGACCTCGATTTTGCCATCGGAAACCAGGGCATGAACAGCCAGGTGCGGCCCACGGCCCAGGAACCCGCGAGCATTGCCGCAGCCGATTTCGACCAGAACGGCAGGCTCGATGCTATCTGCAGTTATTACGTGCAAGGCGTCAACAGCCCCTGGCATTCGTACGATGAGATGGCCGCTCAAATGGTCGGTTTCATGCGGAAGAGCTATATCCGCTATGCCGATTATGCCGGACAAACGCTCGAAACGATGTTTCCTGCAGCAGCCGGTAGTGCCTACAAGCGCAAAGCCGAAACCTTTATGAGCGCCATACTATGGAATGATAAAGGTAAGTTCAGGATGGAAGCCATGCCCTTCGAAGCGCAGGCAGGTTGTGTGAACGGTATCGCAGCCGCCGATGTGAATGGCGATGGCAAGACCGATTTGTTGCTGAACGGCAATAACCACGGGAATAAGGCCGAATGGGGCAAAGACGATGCGCTGAACGGATTGGTTTTGCTCGGGAATGGCGGAAAATTTCAACCTTTATCTGTTGCCTCCGGCGGCTTCCAGGTTACAGGAAACACAAGGCGCAGTGCAGTGTTGCAGGCTTCCAAAGGGAAGATTATTGTGGTAAGCCGCAACGACGGACCATTAAGCGTGTACCGTATACCATGAAAAAAGCAGTTTTGGCAGTGCACGGTGGCGCCGGCGTTATCCGCAAGGGCATGCTGGAACCTGCGCAGGAGCAAGCTTACCACGCCGCCCTGGCGACAGCGCTTCAAGCGGGATATGCCATTTTGAAACAAGGAGGAACGTCGCTCGACGCGGTCTGCGCGGCTGTGAAAGAACTCGAAGATTGTCCGCTTTTCAATGCCGGGCGCGGCAGCGTTTTCACCCATGACGGTTTACACGAAATGGATGCCTGTGTGATGGAAGGAAAAGAAATGGATGCCGGCGCAGTGGCCGGTGTCGATGGCATCCGCAATCCGGTGCTGGCAGCGCGGGCAGTGATGGAACACTCTGAACACGTATTGCTCTCAGGTGCCGGAGCTGTTGCTTTTGCCCGCGCCCAGGGGCTGGCATTTGAATCTGAAGCCTGGTTTCACAGCGATTTCCGGTATGCGCAATGGCAGGAAGCCCTGAAAGAAGACCGTGTGCGGCTCGATCACAGTGAAAAGAAGTTTGGTACCGTCGGTGCCGTAGCCTGCGATGTACATGGTAATCTGGCGGCGGCTACCAGCACGGGCGGTATGACGAATAAGCGCTGGGGACGTATTGGCGATTCACCGGTTCCGGGGGCCGGTACCTACGCCAATAATGCCGGCTGTGCGGTAAGCTGCACCGGCCACGGGGAGTTCTTCCTGCGCGGCGTTGTGGCTTACGATGTGCATTGCCTAATGGAATACCGCGGTTTATCGTTGCAACAAGCTGCCGAATTGGTCATCTGCCAAAAGCAGGTGGCACTTGGCGGCGAAGGCGGATTGATTGCGGTGGATGCAGAAGGAAACAGTGCATTGGTTTTCAACTCGGAAGGCATGTACCGCGGCCTGGTGAGCGCCAAGGGTTTGGAAACTGCTATTTACGGTGGGTGAATCGCAGCCAATTCTGGTCTGTTTTGATGGCGTTTGCCATCTGTGCCAGGGCACGGTGAAGTTTATTCTGAAACGCGACCGGAATAGGCTTTTTGCATTTGCACCGCTGCAAGGTGAAACAGCCAAGGCGTATTTGAATATGGCAGTTGATGAAACGGCAGCCCCTGAGAGTGTTATCGTCTGGCATCATGGAAAGAAACTGGAACGATCGGCGGCCATCTTTCATATTCTGCGTTATTTGCCCGGGCCCTGGAAGTTGCTTTCAGTATTCCGGTTTTTACCGAGTTTTGTAAGTGACCCTCTATATAGTTTTGTGGCGCGGAACCGCTATCGCTGGTTTGGTCGTTCTGAAAGCTGTATGATGCCTAAGCCCGAATGGAAAGAACAATTCCTACCCTGAAATGAAAAAGATATTCCTGTTGCTGTCACTCGTGGCATTGCCTTTTGTTTTCCAGCAATGTTGCCGCGAAAACGTGCAGAACTACGCGTTGGATCGATTCGACTTGTACCTGGTTCAAGACAGCCTTTTTGAAGAATTGGCCGAACAGGATTCGGTTGCCTTTGAAAAGCACGCGTTCCGTGTGGTACCCAGAATGCGCTTTGCGAATGCGCACACAGGCGGTACCGAGCTGCTGGCGCTCACGTGCTACCAATATTACCGCAGTCTCAGTGGCATACAATCCATTCGTCTTGAAGCGGAAGATGCGCTCTTCTCCGGAATCCAATCCGGAGACACGGTACAGCACCTGGCGGAGTTCCGTCCTATGGATGCAGTGTACGCACCCGACAGCGGCTGGATCAGCGCCAGAGCCCTTATGCACCGGATCAACGAGCAAATGCGCGAAGGAGCGACCAAAGGCAGTCACAACGGCGTACCCCGCCTCGACTTTGTGTTTCGTTTCAAGCAGCGCACCCTGCCAGGACGGCATAGCGTGAAACTCATTACCGGCCTCAGCGACGGGCGCGTTTCGACCGGTTTATCTGAGTCGTTCCTGATTCAGTAATCTTGGCTTGAATTCAGGATTTGCGGATAAGCTGCCGCAGGTCTTCGAGCGAATTGATTTCGTTTACTTTCTTGTCTTTACGCCAGCGCACAATGCGCGGGAAACGCACTGCCACACCTGATTTGTGCCGCTTGCTTTCGCCGATGCCTTCGAAGGCCAATTCGAATACCAGCTCGGCATCGACGGAGCGCACCGGTCCGAAACTCTCGCGTGTATGGTCTTTAATCCAGCGGTTGATTTCTTCGAACTCGGCATCGGTAAGCCCGGAATAGGCTTTGGCAAACGGAACCAGTTGTCGCTGACTATCGTACACGGCAAAGGTAAAATCGGTATACAGGCCGGCCCTGCGCCCGTGACCGCGCTGCGCGTAGATCATGACGGCATCGACGGTGTACGGATCGGTTTTCCATTTCCACCAGGCACCGCGTCGCCGACCACTTTGGTAAGGACTGTCGCGTTTCTTGAGCATCAATCCTTCGGCCAGATGTTCCCTGGCAGCGTTTTTCAAAGCGGAGAGTTCGTTCCAGTTATTAAAGGCCAATGCAGGCGACAATCGCCATTCCTTTCCCGGGGATTGCTCCCAAAGCTTTTCAAGGGTTTGCCGGCGTTCGGCCAGGCTGCGTGAGCGGAAGTCCTCTCTTTCCCATTCCAACAGGTCGTAAGCGAGAAAAATGACCGGAGCTTTTTGGAGAATACCGGCTGTGATGCGTTTTCTGCCCAAGCGCGATTGCAGCAGCTGAAAGGGCAGTGGGGCATCGTTTTCCCAGGCGATGATTTCACCGTCAAGGACGGCATTCATTTGGGAAAACAAGGGCGATTGGCTGAGTTCGGGAAAGCTGTCGCTGATGAGTTCTTCACCCCGCGACCACAGGTGCACTTTCCCATTGCGTGCAACGAGCTGGCCGCGGATTCCATCCCATTTCCATTCTGCCTGCCACTCCGTCGGATTGCCCAGCTGTTGCAGGTCTTGTTCCAGTGCATAAGCCAGGTAAAATGGATAAGGGCGCGACTCGTCTTCGGTTTCGGCGAAAAAAAGCGTTTCCCAGGTGCTGTTTTGCGGAGTCCAGTTGCCGGAGAGGCAGAGGGCGATTTCCGCTGTTTCGCGATTCAGCACGCGGGCGAGGGCCTGTTGCAGGAGTTTATCGGATACTCCGACCCGGAAGCCGCCGGTGATGAACTTGTTGAATACGAAGCGCGATTCCTTGTCGAGCTCACGCCAGGCTTTTTCGATGAAGGTGCGCGCATATTCCGGAGTCTTCTCTTTCCAGGTGCTCATTTCATCCAGGTAAGCAGCAAGGCTGTTAACTTGGGCCGATTCCGTTTCTGATTCAGGCGGTGCATCGGGCAGCAAGGCAGCCATGGTTTCGCTGAGGTCGCCTGCTATATGCCAGCATTCTTCCACCATCCACAGCGGCAGCCCGGCGATTTCAGCGGTCCAGCTGCGCAGTTGGGCTGTATTGACGGCGCGTTTGGGGCGCCGGTGTGTGAACAGGGCGATGGTCCAGACGCGGTCGGCTTCAGGTACTTCGTGGAAGTAGCGTTCCAGCGCTGCTGTCTTCCGCGAGGTGGAAGTGGTTTGGTCGAGTTCGGCGATGAGTTGGGTAAACCTTTTCATTCCTCGGGCGCTTCCTCACTGTGGTTGGCGGTTTCGCCGGTGAATCTGGTGGAGACCACATGGGCATCCAGTTGGAGGTGTTCGCGCAAATAGCGGCAGAACAGTTCGGTGTAGCCGTGGGTAACAAAGACCTGGGAAGCGCCGCTGAGTTGAATGGCTTGCAGGAGGCTATCCCAATCGGCGTGGTCGCTGAGGGGGAAACCGCGTTCGGCGTTCATCCAGCGCCGTGTACCCCGCATGGCCATCCAGCCGCTGGCAGAGGCTTCGGCGTAGGGTTCAAAGCGTTTGGTCCAGCTGGTTTCAGCGGCAGAGCCCGGAGCAATGATCACGGAGCCTGGTTCAATGGGCTGGCCGGCGCTTACCGGCAATACATCCGGAATCGGCAAACCCGCTTCGCGCAGCGCGAGGTTGGTATTGTGCACGGCGCCGTGCACGCGGATATTGGCACCTGCCTGATGCAGGGCATGAATGAGCCGTTGGGCTTTTCCAAGCGAGTAGGCATGGATGAAGGCGTTTTTCCCTTCCTGACGCAGGCCATCGACCCAGGCAAGCATATCCGCGAAAACAAGTTCCTGCGGTTTCCAGCGAAATAGTGGAAGGCCGAAAGTGCATTCGCTTACGAAATGTGTACAGGGAATCGGCTCGAAAGGCGTGCTGAGGCCATCGTTTTCCAGTTTGTAATCGCCGGATATCACCCAAACTTCTTTTCCAAAAGCAACCCTTACCTGCGCCGAACCCGGAATATGCCCTGCAGGATGCAGCGAAAGTTCGACGCCGTTCATGTGCAGTACTTCGCCGTATTCCAGCGTTTCCAGGCTGATATCACGACCGAGGCGCAAGCGCAGAACGGGAGCGGAAATACGATGGGCGAGGTAATGCGCATTGCCCGGCCTGGCATGGTCGGAATGGGCATGGGTGATGACAGCGCGGTGCACCGGCTTCCAGGGGTCGATATAAAAGTCGCCTTGTTCGCAGTAAAAGCCTTTATCGGTAAAGCGGATCAGCAAGCCGCAGCAAAGAAAGGACTTTCAGTCGCCGCTTTCCCTGCGCGCAAGATGGCTTTTCCGTCAAAAACGCAGCGTGCAACCGGCGAGCCAGTTAAAGCCTGCCTGCGGATAGAGGAAATTCTCGCGGATCTGGGTATTGCCGAAGATATAGCGGTAGGTATAGCCATTGCTGGCATACATCCGGTTGAGCAGGTTGTTGGCGAGGAGACTAAATTCGATGCGGTCGCGTTTGGCTTTCCATGTGATGCGCAGGTCGTTGGTGAAATACGCGTCGAGCATGGCGTCTTTGCTGCCGGTATTGTCCAGATATTGGCTTCCCACCCATTTGTTCAGCAGGGTGATATCGAGTTTTTGCACGGGCGTCCAGGTAATGATGGCGGCGGCGATGGAGCCCGGCGAGAACGCAATCGGCGTCTGGCTATGGCTTATTTGATCGGTGGTACCGAGATCGTAATTGGCGATGCGCTCATTGAAGGCTGTGATGCGGTTTTGGCTCAGGCTAAGATTGCCTTCGAGCCTGAAAGAACGGTTCATTTGCCAGGCGCCCTGGAGTTCGATTCCGGCGCGGTAGCTGCGGTCTACGTTCTGGCGCAGCGGATTTCCCACATCGTTCACCATCCCGGTCAACACCAATTGGCGGAAATAATCCATGTAATAAGCGTTCAGCACCAAGAGCCATTTACGCGCGTTGTAGCGGTAACCGGCTTCCCAGTCGATCATGCGTTCCGGTTGAGGGATCTCGCTGCCGGGGGCGCGGTCTGTAAAATCGCTGCGATTGGGTTCGCGGTGGGCAACGTTAATGGATGCAGACCATTGGGAACGCTGGCTTTGGCGCCATACGATACCGGCTTTGGGGTTGAAGAAGCCGCGCTCAAAGCGGAAATTCACCCTGCGCAGGTCGTTATCCGTTCCACTGTTGTTATGGCTCACCCGGCGGTACTGAAGATCGCCGAAAAGCAGGAAGTCACCCCATTCCAATTGTGATTTGAGGAAGACGTTGGCATCGGTTTTTCTGCCGTCGGCGTAGTAATACTGGTGGTCTTTGGGCAAGGTGATGGCTTCCCTCGCCCAAATCACCTGTCCGAAATGTTGTCCGTCGTAAAAGAGCGCGGCGCCGCCTGCATGGACGTTCCAGTTGCCGTAACGGTAGCGATAATTGGCGCTGAAACCATTGAAATCATTGCGCAACCAGCGCCGGCGAACGATGTCTGTAGTTCTGAGGGTGTCATTTCCACGGATGATATCTGCCACGCCGTAGCGGTAGAATGACTGCTGATCTTTGGCTTCTTCGAAATAGCCTTCGCCATGGGTGTAATGGTATGCCAGGCTCAGGTCGCTGCGGCGGTTGATGCGATAGGTATACAGGGCTTGCAAGTGGTCTTGCCCATAGTTGTCAACCTGGTTTTCATAGCGGTAATAGTTGTAGGTGCGGCCGCTTTCGAAGAGGTTGGCAGAATCAGCCGGGCTGTTGTAGATGATTCCGGCGTTGTTTTGGTAGTGAATGCGCAGGAGGCTGTCGTTGCCTTTCACAAGGGCTTCGGGAGTTCCCCACCAGCTTTGGTAGGTGCGTTCGCGACCGCGGAATTGGATCAGGCGGAACGATTGGCGGGAATCGCGGTAGCCGAGGCTGGCGTAAAAGCTTTGCAGATTAGATGTGGCGCGGTCGATGTATCCATCGCTTTGGATGGAGGAGAGTCGAAACTCAGCATCCCAGTGTTTGTTGATGAGCCCGGTACCGCCCTTGACGGGGGTTCGGCGGGTGCGGAAGGAGCCGAAGCCCTGGTTGAGTTCTGCATAGGGCTGGTTTCCGGAGC
>CANHTS010000139.1 GCA_947463435.1 Flavobacteriales bacterium
GTTTTCTCCGTCCACTTCCCCGTCGATCATGGTGATCATCGTCTGGTAGGGGGAGACCACGATGCGGCATCCGTCGCTCTCCTTTTCCCTGGTGAGGTCGATGGCGGGCAGATGTGGCAGGAGGGTATTCAGACTTTCCTTGGCCTGGTAAATCAAGGCGTTGCGGTCGGCCAGGAAGAGCACGCGCTTCACCCAATTCGCCTTGCTGAGGAAATCGATCAGCGAAGCGGCTGTTCTGGTTTTGCCTGTGCCCGTGGCCATCACGAGCAGCGCCTCTCTTTGCCTGCTTTCGAGGGCTTCGGCTACCTTGCGGATGGCCTCGTGCTGGTAGTAACGGTCGGCGATGCCGTTGTTGATGGGCTGCTCACGCAACTGCAGACGGTAAGTGCGGCGCTGGATGAGGGTCTGCAATTCATCCTTGGTATAGAAGCCGTACACCTCCCTCGGGGCATAGTGCAGGTCGTCCCATATCCAGGTTTGGAAACCGTTGGAATAGAAGATGACAGGGCGCTGCCCGAAAGCCCGTTGCAGGCAATCGGCGTAGCATTTTGCCTGATGCTGCCCAACACCCGGATCGCGGCTTGTTCGCTTCGCCTCCACCACGGCAAGCGGTTTGCCATCATCGCCCCAAAGCACGTAATCGACCTTGCCATCGCCGTTGCGGCCATCGCTTTGCGGCATGCAGTTCTGCACAGGGTATTCCGCCACATTCAGACCAAACGGATCCCAACCTGCTTCGCGCAGCAGCGTGTTGATATACACTTCCCGCGTCTGGGCTTCATTGGGGTTGATGGGAGGAGGTAACAATGCGCGGTTCTGCTCTTTGAGCGCTGCAAACCGATCGAGTTCTTCCTGGAGTCGGGTGAGTTCGCCCTTTTGCGCTTCATAGGCGCGTTCGAGGCGCTGGAGTTCTTCTTTGGACTTATCCTGAACGGCTGCGACGGGCACCAGCGCTGCATCGAAAGGCCTGAGCACGGGCCGTTCGTCGCCATACAGGCTTACCGCCCATTGCAGAAAACCGTGCAGCAGCTGCAGGATATGCAGGGCTTCCTGCGGTCGGATCTTCGCATTGGTGTGGACTGCAGCATTGCCCAGCTTGCGTATAAGGTTGATCTGGTTGAACTGCAGCGGCGCAACCAGGTCTTTGAAACACTGCTCGTGGATCAGCGCACTGAGCGAAGTGTCGTAAGGTTTTCTGAGTTCTGCATCGTGCTCATACATCCACCGCACCCATTCTTCCAGGCTCTTGCGGCAGAGCATGGCAGCGTACAAGGGCGCAGCATAGACCTGCTGCTCCGCCTCCTTAGGCGATTCAGCCAGCCAATGCCATTGCGCGGGGATGAAGGAGAAGTTACTTTTCATAAGCACATACTCCGATAAGTTTTTCTCCACTCATCCAGCTTTGCCTTTCTACCTTTTAGATAGAATGGTGACGCGGATGGAACTGCACAAAACTGGATACCATTAGCACGGAGAAAATCAATGAATTCCTTCTTTATAACACCAACTACTTTGCCATTATTGCTTTTCCAAGTAAAGATGACTCTTTTCGGTTTGTTATGAGAAAATGCTGCTTTAAAATCAAAAGGCTCTACATCTTCAAGACTCAATGCATTAATTTCGTTATCTGTAAAACCCTTTAGTCTTACTTTAACTTCTTTTATAATATCTACAACTAAAACATTATTCTTATCACAAAACTCTTTGCAAATTTCATGATGTTCCCTTTCGTCATCTATGTCAGCAGGATGGATACTCGGCATGCCCAACATGCGCGGAAACAAAAACCAAAACTCATTTACTTCTCGACCGTAAAACCATTTTGCTTGATTTTCTTTATTGTCTAAAGTATCAGGATTAAAAGTACCAACTACCAAAATGTCTATCGGTTTATCATACCCACCTTCCTCCAAAGCAAGAATTTCCTTGTAACACAAATGCTTAGTAAGCGTTTTCATTACACTACAAACCATTTCTAAAAGCCCCATAAAGGACGGCTTGAAAAAGGGTTTCTCCCCAAAATATGGAATTTTTGCTTCTGATATTCATTAAAATTTTTATTTTGTGTTTGAAACTTTCTTGCAATTTCATTGGAGGGCATATGAATTCCATACTTCTAATTTGCTGAAACTCTATATTGTCTGCCGTAACTGCTCGCACCTTACCCAATAGGAAGTCGGCAGATCCAGCAAGAAAGTACCTTAAGAAGTATTCATTTGTATATCTGTAATTCGGAATAAATGCTTTCATATCCTGATTAATAGCTACAGCCTCTGTGTTAATTGCAACGGGTAATGTGTGTTTTAGAATTCCACTTCTAATGACCATCAAAACACTATTTTTAGGTATGATTCTCGTTGAACTCTTCTCAATAGCGAGTTCATTTATATGATCAATAGAATCATTAATCATATCGCTTTTCATATCCTTTGGAGTAACCCATGGTATGTTTCCAACATAAAATTCGGGATTAGATTTAGAAGGAGTTCCTCCTCCATAAATGTTAAGACAAACCTCATTCAACCTCTTCACCTCCCACCTCTTCTCATTCTTCACAGGATCCCCGAACATATCGATAAAGATGGCCTGGGCCAGTTCGTCGTATTTGTTCAGCAGTTCCTGGTCTTTGCGGCGCAGTGCAACGGCTGCATCGAGGATCTCGGCAATGCGCTTTTGGATGGGAAGCGGTGGAAGGGGGATTCGGAGTTCTTTAACATCCGATGTTGTTATTGCTGAAAATGTCGAGCCATTGCCTTTTGCAGCTAACTCTGACTCAATAGTTTTAAAATAATAATATAGATATTTATAATACAACTTGGCACCAACGCGAATTGCTGCTAAACCTCTTCCTATACAAGCTTCTGTATTACTTATGTTCGTAGGTCCAACTGGGGCTCTTACTGATAGTAATATATCGTTAATTGCTGATATTTTAGTTGGGTTCGTACACCAATATCTAACAGTGGGGAATTGGTCTCCAAAATCTGCTTTCCCTTGAAAAAACGGTATTCCTTCTTTGTGATTATTGTAATACTTCGATTCAGGAGACTGCCCTGCAATTACTTCTGCAACATCCTTTAATTTAACTAATTCCCAACTCATCCCAGCAACTCCTTCAATTGTTTCAACAGGGCTGCGCGTTCTTTGTCGATGGCTTCGATTTGCCCGATGATGACTGCAGGTTTTTCATACACTTTCTCTTCGTATACCACCTCTTTGTAGCGGTTGATGCTCAGGTCGTATTTATTGTCCCTGATCTCCTGTACGGGCACCAGGAAGCTTTTGTCACTGCGCTTGCGTTTGTTTTCTTTGTCCAGGTTTAGGAAGCGCTGTACGATGTCGGGGATATCGTTGGCTTCGATGGGGTTGCGCTTGTCGTCGAGGCTGAAGCCGTCGGCCTCCATATCGTAAAACCAGACTTCGTCGGTGCCGCCGCTGTTGGTTTTGGTGAAGAGCAGCACAGCGGTGCTTACCCCTGCATACGGCTTAAACACGCCGCTGGGCATGCTCACCACCGCCTGAAGCTTTTGATTCTCAATCAATTCCTTCCGAATCTGTTGATGGGCTTTGCTGCTACCAAACAACACACCGTCGGGCACGATCACCGCCGCACGACCGCCAAGCTTCAAACCCTTTAGAATGAGTGCCAGGAAGAGCAACTCCGTCTTCTTGCTGTCCACCACGCTGAGGATTTTCCCGTCAACCGCCTCGCGGTCAAGGCTGCCCTTGAACGGTGGATTGGCCAGCACGAGCGTTGCCTTGGCGCTGAAATCGGTATTGGCTTCACTGAGGGCATCGACATCGATCAATTGCGGATTCTCGATGCCGTGCAGGATGAGGTTCATGGCGCCGATGCGGATCATGGTCGGGTCGAATTCCATGCCCATGAACATCCTGTTCTGGAAATGTTCCTGCACCTTGCTGTCGTACAATTCCGTTTCGTAGTGCTGGCGTATGTACTCGCTCGCACCTACGAGAAAACCAGAGCTGCCTGCGGAAGGGTCGCAGATCACATCGTCAACCGTTGGCTGCACCATATCGATCATCATGCGGATGATATGGCGCGGCGTGCGGAATTGTCCGTTCTGGCCAGCAGTCGCAATTTTACCCAACAGGTATTCGTACACATCCCCTTTCGTATCGCGGTCTTCCATCGGCACGCGGGAGATCATTTCCACCACCTGCGCCAGGAGCCTCGGCGTCGGAATCATGAACGTCGCCCCTTTCATGAATTTGGAGAACGAAGCGCTCTTGCTGCCCACATTCCGCAGGAAATCGAACACCCCATCCTGGCGGGTAAAGAGCCTGAACATCACTTCAGGATCCATGTTCTTGAACCTGCTCCAGCGCAGCTCCTGATTCGACGCGTCGTAGATCGGCTCTTCAATCGGCTTTTTCAACAGATTCGCCTTCTGCTCTTTCGCGGTCTGCAATTCATCCAACCTGCGGATAAACAGCAGATACGTCATCTGTTCAATCACACTGATGGGATTGGACAGTCCGCCCGTCCAGAACGCTTCCCATACTTTATCTATCTGCGCTTTGAGTTCACCTGTAATCATTGAAAATGCAATTGGGTTATTGGAACAAAAGTAAGGGAGGAAGGGGGAAAGGCAAGGCCGGATAATGCCGCAAACCGCATGCGCAGGGTTTGAATCAGACACTGCCGCTGAATCGTAGCGTATCAGAAAAAGACATAACCAATTTTATTTGGTAAAATTATTTCATTTGTTCACCTGACTTCTATTTACACCTTAAAGCTTCTCCAAGCTGTCGATGATATAGAGCGCACCAATGAAAGTGTTATACGCTCAACACTCGTCCTGATGGAAAGTTAGCATTATTTCTGTAGATTTGACCCCGAGTAAATCAACCCATAATGAACCCTAATTTAATCAAAAAGCAGTATTTAATCTGGTCTGTCAGAATACTACTGGCATTACTTTTTCTTGTGTCCGGTGTAGCTAAACTCTTTCCAATTTGGTTATTCGAAAAACAACTGGTAGATCTGGATTTTGCCTCCTGGTGTTCTGCGCATTATCTATCAAGAGGTATTGTCGCTCTCGAATTGGCCATAGGAATCGCACTATTGCAAAAACACTATCTAAGAAAACTGGTGTTACCTGTTACCATCATTCTGCTCACCATATTCTCGATTCATTTATTGACAGAGATTTTCACCAAAGGTTTTACAGCTGAAAACTGCGGCTGCTTCGGTTCACTCATACCTATGACTCCGCTGCAAGCATTGGTCAAAAACCTGATAGCTATCGGTTTGGCCGTATACTTGTATGCAATCGATGATTACAAGAGAATTACCGGGCAAAGGGCTATTTTCCCTTTTACTATTTATATAAGCGCAATGCTTGTTGTTTTTGCATTGTTTCCATTCTGCCCATGTGAAGTCAGGTCTGAAAACAAAACAGGTTTAGAATTTCAAGGGACAAAACCAGTGGATACTCAACCGGGCGATACGTCGGTTCAGGAAAAGCCAAAACAATCCCCAGTGTCACAAAATAAGGATTTCTCAACCGCACCCAAAAAAGAAACCGCGGTGCAAGCAACACAATCCCGATTCCATGATCACACAACCTTCGGAACCCAATACGTGAATCTGGATGAAGGCCAAAAGATAATCTGCATGTTCGCTCCGGGCTGTGATCATTGTCTGGAGACAGCAAAGGCAATAACAGCTCTGAAGAATGCCTACACATTGCCTGACGTTTATATCTTCTTCATGGATGAAGAAACTGAACGTATTCCTGACTTTTTCGCAAAAACAGGATCTACGTATCCGTATAAGGTCATTGGCATTTCTACTTTTTGGACGCTGCTTGGGACAAGGGCCAACACCCCCGGTGTTTTTTACCTGCTAAACGGCAAAATTCTACAGTTGTACGAAGGCACTGGGGAGAACAAGTTTAACGCAGATTCATTTGTAAAACTATTCCCGAAAAGGAGTTAATCCTTTCAACCAATATATGAGTTTAATGGCATTCTGGCTGGATTAGATGGTCTGGTGAGCCGGACCTTCCGCATTATACAGCCATTCATACCTTCACAACTGCTCAATAAAAATCAAAACGAAACGAATTAATACTATTCATTACACGATTCGCCATTTCTTCCGTCCACAATTGTTTGGGCAGCATGATGATGATGTTGTATAGTCCGCCATACATCACACATTGCGTTGTAAGGCTTATGTACTCAATTTCCATGCCTGCGCCTTTATTCATGTACTCAACCCATGTAGTGTAAGCCGGATAGTTGTAAAGAAAAGACTTCTCCAATTCAACTTTTGTTGGCTCAATATTCTGCGACCGCATGGCAGGACGCACCACACTCAGATGATCGTCCATTTCCTGTTGTGTATGCTGATAATGTTTCAGGTTCGGGTTGTCGTAAGGAAAGACCGACACGATCATGGAAATACCCATGCGCTTTTGTCCAACCTTTACTATGGTATGCGCAGCTCCCGGCGGAAAGTAATCCCAGCCATCCGGAACAGTGAATCTGAATTTGTATTTGGCATTCTGGTATTGACTTCCGACTATTTTCTCATTCTCCGGCGACTTGTCGATAATGGTAAAATCGGGAACTTCGATGTCCCATTTGCGCTTTTCCTGCTGCGCAGCTGGCGGCGGTGTCTGTGCCTGCTTAATCGAGTCGTTCCCCGTTTTCTCCGAACGGAGGCCGTTCTCTGTCCAAATCGCTACCACAAGGATACAAACAACTAAAGCAATCAGCACTATTGATATATGCTTACTCATAGATTATCAGCAGACTAAATCAGGTTATACGAAAGTAGATCCATAGGTTGACGCTTGATTACCCATCTACTCCTCGACCAATTCCTCTAAATCCCTACGCTTTCTGGACTTACCCGATTTCACAACGACTGTATCCGCCCATGCATCATGCCAGCCTTGCTTTCTGCTCGACCAGATCATGGCTAAGGGGCCAACAGCTCCAAAAACAATCCACATAACCATCACGAAGTTAAATGTACTTTCAAGAAAATGATTTGCGTAGGATGCGTAAAGCAGCACCGCAATTAGTGCGAAAACCGGCCAAATTAACACAAACGAACGCTTGTAAGCCTGTCCCA
>CANHTS010000140.1 GCA_947463435.1 Flavobacteriales bacterium
ATACAAGCTTCTGTGCTTGCCATTGGGAAGAAAACAGTTGCAATACCCGGAATCTGCGGCTTTGGAAACAGCTGGTTTTCGCTTGTTGACCTGCAGCATGTACAACAGGTGTTCCACCATGGCAAAACATGCATGTAAGATAAAACGATAAGCGAAAATGATAGGTTTTTTGTCATTCCTTGCACTCGCTGCCGCTTTTGCCTTGCTGGGCTGGTTGAAAACCACCGACGGAAACCGGCGCGACAGCGAATAGCGCTTTCCGTGTACCGCCGTAGAACCGCTGTTGCGGCTTTGCTTCCTTTGCATGGGAATGCGTGCAAGGGGGGTGGATCCAGGCGGCAGGCCCGGAATATTCTTCGTACAAATAAAATCCGGACACTGACATTATAAACGCTCCTGCCGGTGCATGAGCTTACAGACCAGGTGACCTTGCCATAAAGCAATGTTCTGCCAGGACTGCCCTGGCTATCTACGGGATGCACCCAAGCTTCTTTAAGGGAAATTAAAACCTTGTTTAGCCCAAGCTTTCCGGAATCAGGATGACCTTCCGTTGCGTTCGATAGTAGTATCGAATGTCAAAAAAAAGACATATGATGAAAACAACACTTTCAATGGTACTGGCCCTCCTGGCGGTCAGTACGCAAGCGCAAGTGACTCAAAATTTTGAGTCTGGCAGCAAATCCTCGGAAGAGGCTCGTGGCTGGGTGTTTGGTGCACAAGGCGTAACCAATACGCCTTTACCAACATCGAGTTCTGCAATTCAAGGTTCTTGGTCCGCTCAGACCAATGCCCTCTCCAGTTCATCCTTGAGTGCTTCCTGGGTTAAAACTCCCTGGCTCAACTGGACTCCGGGTACCATCAGCTTGGATGCACGTCTGCACCAAACCGGCGCAAGCACGTACAAGGTAATCTTCCGTTTTATTTCTTACAGCAAAGGTGCTGCGCACGACGAAGGCACAACCTCCGACACGATGTTTGAATACACCATGGCGAACAATACCAATGTTCAAAACATCAGTTTCCCGGTACCAGCACTTGTACTTAACGGTAATCCTTGGAGAATGCGTGTGAACTTTGTCGGAACAGGCGGCAGCACCCGCATCGTTCACGACAACTGGAGCCTCCCGGCCGTTGGCATTGTTCAGGATTTTGAATCCGGCAGCGCCAGCACGGAGGCCGGCAAAGGTTGGGTGTTTGGTGCACATGGTATTGGTACCACGCCTGGTGGCGTTTCACCAATTGAAGGAACCTACTCTGCACAAACCAATCAGTTGTCCAGCAGCAGCCTGTCTGCTACTTGGGTTAAAACCCCTTGGGCTATCTGGAAAACAGGCAGGGTTTCTTTGGATGCCAAATTGAATACAACCGGCAGCAATACATACAAAGTAGTTGTCCGTTTCATTCCCTGGGACAAATGCGGCGCCAATGAGGAAGGTACAACTACCGATCCACTTTTCGAATACACGATGGATAACAGTACTGCTGTACAAACCATAAACTTCCCTGTGCCAGATACAGTGCGGAACGGTCTGCCCTGGAGAATGCGCGTTAGCTTTATCGGAACCGGCGGCAGCACCCGTATTGTGCACGACAACTGGTTCCTGCCCGCCGCAGCGGCATTTTACGATACCGACACAGACAAGATTCCCGACGCGATGGATAAATACCCCACCGATGCCACCAACAATGGCAAGGGGGCTATCCTCGCACGTGTATGGGACGATCAGGATGGCGATGGTATCCAGGATAATTGTGAAGCCGGCCGTCGCCTGGCTGCTGTAGTCATTGGTGTCGATCCCGATTGGTATTTTGCAGGCACTCAATACAATGGCTATATCGCTTTCTTCGATCTGGCAGCTGGAAATCATACCCTCACATTTCACAAGCCTGCTTATACATTCACTTACTTTACCCTGCAGAACCAAGGCAGCAACGATGATCTGGATTCTGATGTTGACCCCAGCGGTAGCATAACACTGCCTGTTTCTGGTGTGGTATCTAACCTGGCTGTTGGATTCATCACCCCGCGTGTAACCCAGGATTGGGAATCGGGCAGCATGACAACCGAACAGGCCAATGGCTGGGCTTTTGGCGCGCACTCGATCAGGAATGGCACAACCTCTGTTTTCCAGGCTGTGGGTACAGACCAGACACCGATTGCAGGTTCTTGGTCAGCTGAAACCAATGCAAATACCAACACCAGCCCAACGTCGTCTTGGGTACAAACCCCATGGGCAATCTGGTCAGAAGGTAAAATTACCCTCGATGCAAGATTGGGTGGAAACATCAACGGAGTAACCAGCCGTAAGATTTCTATTCGTTTTTATCCCTGGGATCCTACCAAACCACACAACCAAGGCACGCCGACAGATTGGCTCTATGAATACGATATGTCCATCAACAGCAATGTTCAATCCATCAGCTTCGATGTTCCATTCCAGGTGCGCGAAGAGGGCAAACTTTGGAGAATGCAGGTTGGTTTCTCCGGTCAGGGCGGAACTTCACGCATCCGTCACGACAACTGGAGCTACCCGGCCGCCGGTGCTTTCACCGACAAAGACGGCGACAATATTCCTGATGCATTGGATGAATACCCCGGCGACAATACCAACGACGGTAAAGCCGCAATTCTGGCCCGTGCATGGGACGACGCGGATGGAGACGGAATTCAGGAAAATGGTGAGATTGGTATAGAAGATGTTCCCGTAATGGAGAGGACTTCTGGCGGTGTGGTAATCAGATCAACCACTTCACGTTACAACGGATATGCAGTGTTCTTCCGCATCGCCTCAGGCAGCAGCCGGACCGTTAGCTTCAACTCTATTACCGGACACAGCCGCTCACCCCAAAACCAAGGTACTGATGATGCCATTGATTCAGATATCGACAATACCAACGGCAGAACAGCATCATTTACAGCTACCGGCGTTGTGAGTAACATTGGAGGCGGTTATATCGTGCCAGGCACTGTTGTCACCTTCGTTTGGAATGATTTGGATGCAGACGGTATTCAGGATTCCGGAGAACCTGGTATTGCCGGTGTCGTTGTTGCCTTGCGCAGCGGATCAACCGGTCTTGGCGTTATGCTCCAGAGTGCAACAACGAATGCAAATGGTATAGCGACATTCAGCAACGTTCCGACTGCCACAAACCTGCGTCTCTCTTACACCAGGCCGACCGGTCACTCCGTGACGCTTGCCAACCAAGGTACCGATGATAACCTCGATTCAGATGCCGATCCGGCAAGCAGCAACTATACATCGGTATTTACCATGTCTACCGGAGACATAACCCATCTGGATTGCGGTATGTGGGCTCCAGGCACCGTTGAAACATTCGTTTGGAGCGATACGGATGCTGATGGTATTCAAGATTCAGGAGAACCTGGCCTTAGCGGCATCACCGTAACCCTGCGCAATTCTAGTGGTGTTACTGTACAGACCGCCACAACAGCCGCTAATGGTATTGCTACCTTTACGAATGTAGCGACCGGGACAGACTACAGACTGCATTTCAACCGTCCGTCAGGCTTGATTTACTCACCCGTTAATCAGGGTTCGGATGACGCATTGGATTCAGATGCCGATCCCGCCAATACCGGTACCCGTACAGCTCTTTTCCAGCTGACACAGGGCAGTCAGACCTACACGTTGATGGACTGTGGTATGTACAGTTCTTCACTCCGCATTGCCGTTGATGAAGAAGAACAAATTCTCCGTGAAAACGGCAATAGCCTGCAGCCCGGTGCCAATGGTGGCATCGCTACAGGCAATGTACAGCAAGTGCAGAAGCCTGCCGCCGCAAGCAACAACGGCGCAAGCAACATACTGGCCGGGGTTCAGGTATATCCCAACCCTGCAACCACTGCATTCCACGTAGCCATCATGGCTCCCGAAGCAGCTGCAGTAAGCTATGTACTTACCGATGCAAGCGGCAAGGCTGTGCGCAACGGCAACTGGAAACTCAACGCCGGTGCCAATGCCTTCACTTTGGATGTGCTGGAGCTGAAAGGCGGTGTTTACCATCTCCGTACCGAAGGTGGTCAAATCAACCACTCAGCCCGCGTGATTGTAGTGAAGTAATCACCAATGGATAAAAGTGCAGCAATGCAAAACGACGGGACTGTCCAAACGACAGTCCCGTCGTTTTTTTACCCTGGGTACTGCATCCTGCCAGGTGGATGAAACAACATGTACAATCAATAACGCGCTGTGGTTCAGAACAGCATTGTTTTTAATTCATTTGGATTAACTGAGGTACCAACCATTGTCTGAAGCCCGAAGAAGTATATGATGGATTTTCTTGCCCTGCTTGCCCTCACAGCCGCCTTCGCATTAATGGGCTGGTTGAAATACATGGATAGAAATAAACGCGACAGCGAATAGCGCACCGAAGCGGCCACCCGCAAGAGGCAAACAGGAGCGTGCCGGCGGCAACGCTTGGCCACATTATCCGCCCGCTTGTGAGCGCCCCGCCTGAACACTTTCCCTGCTTCAGGGGAAGTGCATATTGTTTTAGCGGAGATCGGTTTGTTATCTCCCATTCCCATGGAGTAAGAAACGAAGGCCAAATGCGCTGCGCATGTGTGACAGGATGGTTACAGGCGGTTTGTTGCTTCCACTGAGATTTTTTTCGTCAATGGTCAGGTGAATACCAATACAAGTAGCAGGAAACAGTAAGGTTACAGCCGGCTGAATCCAGGCATCCCTGAACTCCTTGGCAATCCGATTGCGCCGCTATGGATATTGGACCAAGCTAAACAATGCTTGGGTTATGCCGCCGTTTGTTTAAGAGGCCAAAAACACACCGCAGATTGTAGTATCCATGCTACAATACCGCATAAAGGGCGTATGGGTCATTATCAGGGCGAGAAAGTATAAAACAACACCCAATTAGCCTTAAATGGATGTATCAAAGCGCCTTGAAGACCGCAGTTTCGTAACGCTAATTTTCAACAAGCACAATGAAAAACCAATCCATTATCCTGTCGGCCATTTTGGCCACAGCTGTTCTGGCTTCCTGCGGGAAAGAAGAACTCACCAACAAGCAAAGCGATGCAGCGCTGAATTTCCGTTCCAGCTCCTTTCCATTGACCCTGAATTGGGAGCAAGGTGCTATCAACTGGGAGGGCGAAACTGCCCTTGCAGGCGGAACTTCAAGAACTGTCAGCGCGTTTAATAACTTTCTGGGTGCCGGAAACCAGATCGGTTTTGCACGTGGAACCAACGTCAATGCAGGCACTGCCGATCGTTTGGGCCGCGAAGCTGCCCGCACCATCACCGATGCCTTTACTTACAAAGTGACCGCCACTGGAAGTGCCTGGACTGCTACCGTTCCTTTTGCTTACGGACACGTAGCTGGCAATACATCAAGGGAAATGATCTGGACACCCTCTTTCAAGGGGGGTTCAAACCGCCTTCTGAACTCGGCTGAGTTCGTTACCGACAACTCGGCTCTGGACGAAGACAAAACAACAGGTACCATTGAAGTGGGCGATTGGCGCGCAGTTCAGATGACCATCGTGAGTGGTACAGACACCCGCAAAAGGGTTTCCATTCAAGAAAAAGTAGGTGCGAACTGGGTAGAAAGGGTACGTCCCAACAACAACAACGGCGTCGTGGAGATGCGTGCTTTCACTGTACTGAATGTCCGTACCGGTTACAGCGTAACCGGCGGTGTAGTTGGTGCTCCCACTTACACGGATATCCCTGTGCTGAAATCACAACTTGTTGGCGTAAACAATTCTATCAGCAACGGTGCAATCATCCTCTGGACGCTTCAACCTAATGGTGCGACATCCTTTAATACCGAATTGTTCAGACCTTGATATTCACTTTGAATATTGATTAAGAACACAGCATGTACAGCGGGGCGCCCAAGTGGCGCCCCGCTTTTTTTTAGGGTTTTCCGGCTATCATGGCCACCTGGATCATGGCTTCGCTGGCCTGCAAGTGCCGTGCATCTGCTTGAACGGGCTATTGAATTCAGATGAAACTGAACATTTTCAGGGGTACGGCGGAGCTTGTTTGAAAGTTGAAAAAGCAATCCGGTTTGTAGTACTGTTACTATGCAGTACTGTGAAGGAAGCGGTTGTACCAACAGGGCGGCAAAAGTACGAATAGGGTATAAGTAGCCTGAAACAGGGTGGCTTCGGCTGTTTTATTACTGGATATTTGAATTACCATTTATTCAACAAAACATATGAAAAATCAATCCCTCATCCTGTCGGCCATCCTGGCCACGGCGGTTCTGGCTTCCTGCGGGAAAGAAGAACTCAAGAACAAACAAAGCGATGCTGCGCTGAATTTCCGTTCAGGCAGCTCTTCCATCAGCGTAACAGCTGATTGGGCGGAAGGTGCAACTACCATTTTGAACGGTACAGTGCATACAGCCCAGAGCAATACGGTGGAGGTTTGGAATAACTTCAGCAACGGCACCAGCGGCCGCATCGGTTTTCAGCGCTGGGATCAGTCTGGCAATGCCAGCTTTGGCCGCACCAACGGTGCTGGCGACAATGGCGTTGCGACCCATGCTTTTGCATACAAAGTCAACACCTGGGACGCCGCTGTGCCTTTTGCTTTCGGAAGCCGCAACAACCGCGAAGCCATCTGGACTCCCAAGTATGAAAACGTTGGTGTCAACATTGTTAACATGGGTGTGTTTGTGACCGACAACGGCACCGGTGATGAAGACAATACAACTGGCATCATCGAAGTAGGCAGTTGGCGTGCAGTTCAGTTGACCGTTGTAGATGGCGCAAATACCCGCAAAAGGGTATCCATTGAAGAAAAAGTAGGTAGCAGCTGGGTACAGCGGGTACGCACCAACAACAACAACGGTATTGTGCAGATGCTTGCGTTTACTGTCCTGGATGTGCGCACAGATTACACCGTAAGTGGCGGAAAAGTAACTGCGCACACTTTTAAGACCATCCCCGTTTTGAAATCACAAATTGTTGGCATTAATAATTCAGTAAGCAATGGTCAAATTGCGCTGTGGACGCTTCAGAAAGGTGGTCAGGTGAATTATAATGACGAAATGTTCAGGTTCTGATATTCACTCCTGAGTATTGAACAAGAACATAGCATGTACAGCGGGCCGCCC
>CANHTS010000141.1 GCA_947463435.1 Flavobacteriales bacterium
AAATATCCATGGACGAATATGCAAACTTACACAAAATCAGCGCCCGCCGGGTTAAGCTCCGGCAGCCTGATTAGGGAAACTTCGGGAACTTTTGAAAATCGGGTTTGCGTTTTTCTAGGAAAGCGCTCTTCCCTTCCTGCGCTTCCTCCATCAGGTAAAACATGAGCGTGGCATCACCGCTAAATTCCATCATGCCAATCTGACCATCCAGCTCAGCGTTGAAGGCGCGCTTCAGCATGCGGATCGCCATCGGGCTCCTTTCCATAATGGTCTGGCACCAGGAAACCGTTTCGACTTCCAGCATCTCGAAAGGAACCACCTTGTTCACCAAGCCCATATCTTCTGCTTCCGCCGCAGTATACTGTTTGCAGAGATACCAGATTTCACGCGCCTTCTTTTGGCCTACGTGGCGGGCGAGATAGCTGGCACCGAGGCCTCCGTCGAAGCTACCTACTTTCGGACCGGTTTGACCGAAACGCGCGTGTTCAGCGGCAATGGTAAGATCGCAAACCACATGCAATACGTGCCCGCCGCCGATGGCATAACCATTCACCATGGCAATAACGGGCTTGGGCAGGCTGCGGATTTTCTTGTGCAGATCGAGCACATTGAGGCGCGGAATGCCGTTTTCATCCACATAACCGCCGATGCCTTTCACGTTTTGGTCGCCACCACTGCAGAAAGCCTTGTCGCCTGTGCCGGTGAGGATTACCACACCGAGATCGGTGCGTTCGCGGCAGATGTCAAACGCATCGAGCAGTTCCTTCACCGTTTGCGGACGGAAGGCATTGTACACTTCCTGGCGGTTGATGCTCACTTTGGCGATACCTTCCCATTCTTCCAGCAGAATGTCTTCGTAGGTCTTGATGCTTTTCCAGTTGCGTTGGCTCATAAAACAGATGCAAAGTTATGAAAGCAAACAAGCACAGGGCGTGCATGTTCATTGCAATGCCCAACACTTGCCTGACAAGGCTTTCCAGGGAATCACAAAGGTGATCTCTTTATCCCAGGCGCTGAGGGCGTGCGGTAGTTCACAATCCAGCCGAAAGCACAATCCCCTGCCATCGAGCCATGACTCGGGCATGGAAGGAAGACCACCGCACGCATTCCCGATGGTCACGAGCAATTCATTGTCCTGGCCCGATAACTTCTTCACCTCGTGCAGGTGTTTGCGTAAAGCTTTCTTGCGAAAACGCAGCATATCCTTTTGGTATGGAAGAAGAAATACGGAATCGGCTGTTTTCATCGGTATCAGGATCCGGCCGGTTTTCTTGTGCAGGGTTGCGCGGTGCAGGCTATTGTTCAGGTAAGCGCCCAGCCATTCAGCATTTGTTTCAAAACTGATCAACGAGTCGTTCTCCCACAATACGGCGGTATTGGCATCCTGCAGCCCGTGAAGGGTATCGTGCAAGTCACGTAAAACGGAAAGACAAGTGGAATCAGACCATTCCGGTTCCAGCGCTTCAAAACCCCAGAGCATATGTTCCCAGATGCGCTTGTTTACTGTTTCATCGCGAACTGGATCGCCCGTTTCCAACCAAGGCAATTGCACCTGCGCCTTGGGATTCCGGCTATTCTGCAGGGGAAAGCTGCGAACCACCTGTCCCGACATTTCCAGGATTATGAATAGCATCGGCAAGCAGGCTGCCAGGGATTTTTGCATCCGGTAAAAATACAGGCAAGAAAACGGATATCAGCTGCAGTCTATCGATTCAACCGGAAGCTGGCGAATGAAGCATAAAAAAACCGGCCTCAGGGACCGGTTTTTCTTTACTACAGAATGTGATGGCAATGGCAGGATCAGCCCACCATGGCGCTGTAATCTTCAGCGCTCATGAGACTGTCCACCTGGGCCGGGTCAGACAGTTCAACCACGATCATCCAGCCGTCGCCGTAGGGATCCTGGTTTACCTTTTCCGGGGTTGCATCGAGACCTGCGTTTACTTCGAGCACCTTGCCGCTAACGGGCATATAGAGGTCGCTCACCGTTTTCACTGCTTCAACGGTACCGAAGATAGCGCCTTCCTTCAGATCCTGACCGGCGGTCTGGATATCGAGGAAAACGATGTCGCCGAGTTCGCCCTGTGCGAATTCAGTGATGCCCACGTAAGCACGGTTGCCTTCCACGCGGATCCACTCGTGTTCCTTTGTGTACTTGAGATTGCTCGGGAAATTCATGATGTATGTTGATTTAGTTGTTCTCTTTTTTAGCCTGTTTTTTGTCCCATATCAAACGCAGCAGGGTGCTGAGTTTGTCTTTCATTTCGAAGCGCTTCACGATGAAGTCGACAAAACCGTGTTCGAGCAGGAACTCTGAACTCTGGAAGCCTTTCGGAAGGTCGCGGCCGATGGTTTCGCGGATTACGCGGGGACCGGCAAAGCCGATCAATGCTTCAGGTTCGGCCACGTTGAAATCGCCCAGCATGGCATAAGAAGCTGTCACGCCACCGGTTGTCGGGTCAGTGAGGATCGATATGTAGGGAATTCCGTCCTGGGCGAGCAAAGCGAGCCTGGCGCTGGTTTTGGCCATTTGCATGAGCGAGAAGGCTGCTTCCATCATGCGTGCACCACCCGACTTGCTGATCACGAGTACCGGCATGCGGTGTTCGCGGCCATAGTCGATGGCGCGGGCGATCTTCTCTCCCACGACGCTGCCCATGGAACCGCCAATGAAACTGAAATCCATGCAGGCTATCACAACCGGCATTCCGTTCATTTTGCCGGTGGCACTGCGCACCGCGTCTTTCAGCCCTGACTTGGCCTGACTCACACGAATCCTGTCGGTATACGCCGAAGTGTCGTGAAAGCTCAGCGGGTCACCGCTGATCAGGTCTGCATCGAGCTCCGTGAATTTCCCGGCATCGAACAGGATGGCGAAATACTCCTTAGAACCGATCTTGGTGTGAAACTCGCACTGGGTACAAACCCAGGCGTTGGCAATCAGGTCTTTGGCAGGGATAATCGCTTTGCAGCGCGGACATTTCTCCCACAGGCCGTCGGGCGTAGACTTCTTGTCTTTGGTTTTGGTTACGATGTTCTCGCGAACCCGCTTAAACCAGCTCGACTTTTCATTCTCATCCTCTTCTTCAAATTCCATGATGGAACGAATTACGGGAAAAAGTATCAGGCAATCGTGATGCCCTTGTCGAGATATACGTCCTGGATAGCGTTGAGCAGGCTGACACCTTCGGCCATCGGCTTCTGGAAAGCCTTGCGGCCGCTGATAAGACCGGCACCACCGGCGCGCTTGTTGATTACGGCTGTGCTTACTGCTTCGGCCATATCGCTGGCGCCTTTGCTTTCGCCACCGCTGTTGATCAGACCGGCACGGCCCATGTAGCAATTGGCCACCTGGTAACGGCAGAGATCGATCGGGTGATCGGTATTAAGATCGCTGTACACCTTCGCATGCGTCTTGCCAAACTTGATGGCATTGTAACCGCCGTTGTTGGTGCTGAGTTTCTGCTTGATAATATCAGCCTGGATGGTCACGCCGAGGTGGTTGGCCTGGCTGCTGAGGTCAGTGCTGGTATGGTAATCTACGCCGTCTTTCTTGAAGTCGCTGTTGCGCAGGTAGCACCAGAGGATGGTAGCCATACCGAGTTCGTGTGCCATTTCAAAAGCGCGGGCCACTTCAACAATCTGACGGTTGCTTTCGGGGCTGCCGAAATAGATGGTAGCGCCTACGGCTGTAGCGCCGAGGTTCCAGGCTTCGCGGATCGAACCGAACATGATCTGGTCGAACTTATCGGGGTAGGTCAGGAATTCATTGTGGTTGATTTTCACAATGAAAGGAATCTTGTGGGCGTATTTGCGCGAGCAGGCCGCCAGCACACCGTAGGTTGAAGCTACTGCATTGCAGCCACCGTCGATGGCGAGGCGCACAATGTTTTCGGGATCGAAGAAGATGGGGTTCGGGGCAAAACTGGCACCGGCGCTGTGTTCAATACCCTGATCCACAGGCAGGATGCTCATGTATCCTGTGCCGGCGAGGCGGCCATGGTCGTAAATCGACTGAATGCTGCGGAGCACCTGGGGGCTGCGGTTGCTCTGGGCGAATACCCTGTCTATGAAATCACCGCCGGGAAGGTGGATGCTTTCTTTGGAGATGGTTTTGCATTCGTGGTTGAGCAGGTACTCGGCCTGGTCACCAAGGAGTGAAACGATATTCTGGTTAGACATGTCTTGGTATTGTCGGCAAAAGTAGCAATTTTTGATGGTTAGCCAAGGTTGTGACAATCGCAGTAGAAAGGGTGCGTGATGCATCGGAACTGGAAGAGGTTTTTGCCATCCGCCGCGAGGTATTCGTGGTGGAGCAGGCTGTGCCCGAAGAAGAAGAATACGACGAACACGAAGCAGAAAGCCATCATTACCTCGCCAGGGTAAACGGGCTGCCCGCTGCCACCGCCCGATGGCGCTTTACTGAGCACGGCGTCAAGCTGGAGCGCTTCGCAGTGCTGGCGCAGTATCGGAAGGCGGGTGTTGGTTCGGCGGTTTTGCGGCGCGTGTTGTCCGATTTACCTGCCGATGCGGAGTTCGTTTACCTCCACGCCCAGGTACCGGCTATGAATTTATATGCCAGGCAAGGCTTTGAGCCGGTTGGAGAACTCTTCTATGAGTGTGAAATTCCCCACTACAAAATGGTGAAACGCGCTTGAAGCTGCTGGCCGATATCCCGGCTTGGATGCCGAAACTTTTTCCGGAGCGGCAATGGTTCGCGCCTGCTGATGGCAAAAAGTTGTACCTGAGCTTCGACGATGGCCCGCATCCGGAAATCACACCGCAAGTGCTCGACTGGCTGGATGCCTTCGCCGCGAAAGCCACCTTCTTCTGCATCGGAGACAACGTGCGGAAGTTTCCGGATATCTACGCCGAAATCCTGCGCCGGGGCCATCGCACCGGCAACCATACCATGCACCATCTAAAAGGCTGGAAAACGCCGACCGATTTATACACTGCCAACGTAGCCGCTGCAGCTCAAATGATCGAAAGCAACTTGTTCCGCCCGCCTTACGGCAGAATGACCAGCGCCCAGGCCCGCTTCCTCTTACCCGACTACCGCATCGTGATGTGGTCTTTGCTCAGCCGCGACTACCTGCAAGGGCTCAACCTCGACGCCGCTTTGCGCTTCCTGCAACAACATTCCCATGCCGGCGATATCGCTGTGTTTCACGACAGCGAAAAGGCCCGGAAGAATCTCTCCTTCCTCCTGCCCCGCTACCTGCAATTTGCCGCCGAACGCGGCTTTACCTTTGCTGCGCTTTGAGCGATCTCCTGTTCCTGCTTCCCGGCCTTTATGTCTTGCTGCAAACGGCGCAGCTGGTGGTGCTTTGGTCTTACCGCGACCAAAAAGAATCGGAACCGGCTGAATGGCCTGAAATCAGCATCCTCGTCGCAGCGCGCAACGAAGAAGAAAATATCCTGCTTTGCCTTGAAGCCCTCAACCGGCTGGACTATCCACGGGAAAAACTGCATATCCTCATCGGCAACGACCAAAGCACAGACCGCACAGCTGCCATCACGACAGCCTTCATCGCCGACAAACCGTGGTTTAGTCTGATTGAAATCGAAGACACCGAGTTACCGCTCAAGGCCAAAGCCCGTGTGATGGAACAACTCGACCGCCATGCCCGCGGGAGCTTTTACCTCATCACCGACGCCGATGTACAGGTGCCGCCATCCTGGGCCAAAGAAATGCTGTTGCGCTTCAAACCCGAAACCGGCGTGGTAAGCGGAACCACCATGGTAAAAAGCCCGACAGGCGGAGACCGCAACCAGGAAATCGACTGGACCTATTTCATGGGCCTGCTCAATATCATCTCCTATGCCGGTGTTCCGGCCACAGCCGTGGGCAACAATATGGCGGTGCGCAGCGAAGCCTACCGGGAAACCGGCGGTTATGCGGCCATCCGCTTCAGCATCACCGAAGACTACAAATTGTACCAGCAAATCTGTGCAGCCGGCTGGAAATGGAACAATATCATCGCGCCGGGTGTCCTGGCCTTTTCCGCTCCGGTATATGGCTGGGAAACACTGCTGCACCAGCGCAAGCGCTGGCTTACCGGCGGCCGCGAACTGCCTTGGTATTGGTGGCTGCTGTTCGGCATTTTCGGGCTGTTCTATTTCGCCCTGCCCGTCGCGTTGTTCGTGTCACCTTTCAAGGCCCTGGTTATTTGGCTGATCAAATGGCTGTTACAAAGCGCACAAATCAGGCATATCTATGGTTTGTTGGGCGAAGAAAAACCCGACTGGGCCGCGCTGCTGCGTTACGAAATTTACTTATTGGTACTCACTCCGGCCACGGCCATCTTCACCTTGCTGCCGGTAGCCACCAACTGGAAAGATCGTTTTTACAAAGGGAAAGACCTTTAAGCCTTATCGCTGCCAGCCTTTAAACGCAAGGCAAGCCGGTACTTCATCCAAACTTCGCGGGTCTGCCAGCTGCAGATATCCCAGCCGTCTTTGCCGGAACGCCAGCCGCCTTGCGCCAGCCAGGTGCGCAAAAAGCGAAACAACGGCGCGCTGAGCATTTTAACGATCAGATACCGCCAGGATTTCTGTTGCAGATGTTGCGCGCTGATTTGCGCGAACTTCTTCGATTGGCGTATCAGGTCTTCCTTGCCCGAATATGTAAGGTGCAGAATATCGCCGCCGAGCTGCGCCACTTGCTTATCTGCCGGCACTTCGTAACGGTCGTGCGGATTCCTTCCGGTCCATGCGCCCCATCCACGCCGCCACAACCTCAGCTTGCGGTCGGGATACCATCCGCAGGTCTTGACCGGCCTTCCGCAATAGAAATTCAGGCGGTTCATCGTGAAAGCTTCGGCAAGCAACTTCCCTTCTTTTACCTGTTGGATGGAAAGGCGCAAACGCTCATCGGGTGTTTCGTCGGCGTCGAGCGAAAGCACCCAATCGCAGCTTGCGAGCGCCCTTGCCCGGTTCTTCTGTTCCACATGGCCGTCGAAGGCATGTTGTTCCACACGCGCACCCAGTTGACGGGCCAGTTCGCAAGTGTTGTCTGTGGAAAAGGAATCGAGTACGATGATTTCATCGGCCAGATCTTTCACGC
>CANHTS010000142.1 GCA_947463435.1 Flavobacteriales bacterium
ATGTAAACCTTTGCCTATTCGGTTTCAAGTCTGAACAAACGGCAGGGAACGCCTTCTTCGAGCAAAACCGCATCGTTGTCAGCGGCCGCATGCGATGTCCGCAACTTCTCCGGGTCAAGGTAGGCACTCATATAACGCCTTAATATCTCGGCCCGCTGCAGTCCGCGGTTTACACCTTCACCCGCCGGAGCTTCACCGTTGTGGTTCAGTCCGACAATGACAATGGTGTGCCCGCTGTCTTGTAACACACGCAGCGAATCCATAAACGGAATGGCAGAATCGCCAACAGCCAGCAAGGTGTCATCGGGAAGGAAACCGAAGCTGCTGCGGAAGGCACCGGGGGCCAGGTTCAGTACACCCGAATCGGAATCCCGACGCCAAAGCAGTAAACTTGCTGTCAGGATAATTCCGATGGCTGCCCATAATGCCCTTTTCCTCATTTCGCGCAGCAAAGATGCCACTACCGGATAACGTTCCGGTTAACGAAAAGGTTATATCGGGTTAAAAACCTGACATAATACGGTGTTTGGGTTCAGAAGTTCAGTTGTGCCTGCACGCGCAACAAGCCGCCAGTTTGCGTATTGTTCTGGTTGCGGAAATCCTCAAAACGGCGCGATGAACGGGTATACATCACCACCAGCTCAAACTGGCGCTCAGGCTGCCACTCGACTCCTACTTCCAACTCGCGAACCAAATAAGAACGGGCATCGGTTTCGTGCTTCTTTCCACCTTGGTAATATTGAACGCGGGTAAAGGGAATAAAGGTCTGCTTTTTCCAATGCGCCATATAGGAGAAGGTCGCAAAACCACCCTGCAGGCGACGCTCTTCGATGGAGTCGGTGTGTTTGTTAAACTCCGGACCGATACCGGTATTGTATTCTGCCAGGATACCGAATGGCTTCGGATAGAGCACAAAAGTGCCGGCAATGCGCTCGTCGCGGTAGTTCAGGTCTTGTTTGAATTTCACCCCATTAGACAGCGATGCGCGGTCGATCACATATTTCCCTTTGTATGCCTGAATACCGGGTTCGATGATTTGCTTGCCGATCTGGAACGGATAACTGATGCGGCTGACAATATGCGATTCGTTATTGGCTTCAGGGCGGTTGGCCGTTTGACCGTTATATGCCCCAAAAGCAAAAACACCGTAATCACCTGAACCTTTCAATCCGGAGGAAACAAGTTCAGACAGCAGGCGCCGCTTTTTAACAGGCGCCCAGTAAAAGAATACACCCAGATCGCGTTCGTTGGTCACAGCGCTGTTCAGCGCATCGGCGCGGTCTAGCGGCAAACGGTTCTGACTGGATTGCATGTTTTCAAAGCCGAAAGGAACCTTGCTTTGCCCGATGCGGAAACGGAACGCATTGTCTTTGGTGACACCAACATCAAAATATGCATCCCGAATCTGGCCCCAATGCAAGCTGGAGCTCGAAACCGAACTCGCCAGGTCAGGCTGGATATAAAAATAGACCTGTTTGCTGATTTGTCCGAAGAAGATGATGCGCATCCGGCGGATAAAAAAACCTCCGTTATCTCCCCAACTGCGGTCGCATTGTTCGCAACGCAATTGCGGATTGGTTTCGAGCAAACGGTTGTACCGCACTTGCATGTAACCGCGGATGTTGATGCTTTCATACCAACCTTTCTTGGGCGCAGCCGGCGTCTTGATTCCGGAGTCTGACAAAGGTCTGTAAGGTATCAGGTTCTCTGCGTGTAGTGAAGCTGCCGTGAGCGAGATGAAGGCACAGATCACAGTGAAACGGCGCAGGCCGGAAGGGGTTCTCATTTCCTTTTTGTTACGGGTTTGTTTCCTGTATGTATTTCGTATGCAAAGGAAATGTTACCCGTATATTATGGTATAAAGGCAGTGTTACGCTTTCGTTGCATCTGTTAACATTGCCCTAACAATGCAGACACATACGGCACAAAAAAGCCCCTGCGAATGCAGAGGCTTTGAAAAGATTAAGCTTAGTCTGACAGGATCAAAGGAACATCCGTGTAAGATAATACACGAGTCCTGCCACCGTGGCGCTTACCGGAATGGTGAGGATCCAAGCCCAGAGCAGGCTGCGGGTTACTCCCCAGCGCACTGCACTCAGGCGTTTGGTAGCTCCAACCCCGATAATGGAACCGGTAATGGTATGCGTTGTACTCACGGGTATGCCCATCTGTTCCGTCATGAACAAGGTCATCGCACCGGCTGTTTCAGCACTCACACCTTCAAGAGGCGTTACCTTGGTAATCTTGGTGCCCATGGTCTTCACAATTTTCCAACCACCGCTGAGTGTGCCCAGGCCGATGGCAGTATAACAGGCCAACGGCACCCATGCTTTCATTTCACTGAAATCGCTGATATCTCCATTGGCAATCAACGCCGCACCAATAATACCCATCACTTTCTGGGCATCGTTGCCGCCGTGGCCAACGCTGAAGGCGGCAGACGACATCAACTGCAGCTTCTTGAACATCGAGGCCATCTTATACGTGCTTGGCGTGCTTAGCTTTTCGACATAGATATAGGCAAGCAGGAAGATAAGTACCGTGAGCGCGATGCCGTATTTGAGGTACGAATTATCGGCTTTGTCCAATTCCTTGTAAAGGTCCTTGCGCAGATCGACAGTAAAGAATTTGGTAAGGCGAAGTTCTTCCTCCGCACTCATGCGCATGGCCGTAGCAACCATGTGCACCGTGCTGTCGCGGCCTGCCGTGCGGTAGCCTTTGAGCAGGGGTTTAACGGCTTCAATCTCTGCCAGTATGCTGTCGTATTTCGGTTTGAGAGCCGGGTTGTAAAACGCCTCCTTCTTCAATAGGTCAAGTTTCAAGGCCTTGCCGATGCCATCTTTCAGCTTACTGCCTTCGAGTTCATCAAGCGGAACCACATTGGCAATTTTCTCGGCTACGGCTTTGGTTCCGATTTCGTCTGCTTCGGGTAGGTAAACCACTGCTTTGGCATAATTGGCCTCTGCCTTGGCCAATTTGGCTTTCGCCACGGAATCCTGCGGGTTCTTGGCCAGGTCTTTCTTGTACTTTTCTACACGGAGAAACTTGGCCAGGTTCTCTTCCATCTTGGTATGCCTGAAATGATCAAACATCATCCAGGTTCCGGCGCCCGCCAGCAGCATAATGCTCACCTTGACCAGGAATCGGCGTTGGATGGTTACAATGGTGATGAACATGGATATGATCATCCCGATCAGCGGGGCGAGGAAGATGAAGAGAACGGTTTTGACAATCTTCTCCATTTCAACCACCGAGCTGAAGGCCACCCATCCTTTGGTAAAGAAGGCGTGAGCGAGTGCTGCTCCGGCGAAACCGCCAATCAACGTGTGGGAGGAAGAGGAAGGAATGCCGTACCACCAGGTGAGCAGGTTCCAGAAAATGGCCGCTATCAGTCCGGAAAGAATTACCGGCAGCGTGATATAGGAATCGGCCACCGTCTTGCTGATGGTGTTCGCTACGCCGTGGTCTTTAAAAAGGAAATAGGCTACAAAATTGAAAACAGCAGCCCAGAGTACCGCCTGCAACGGGGTAAGCACCTTGGTACTTACGATGGTGGCGATAGAGTTGGCGGCATCGTGGAATCCGTTGATATAATCGAATACCAGCGCCAGGATGATGATGACAACAATCAGCGTCATGCTGCTTGGATCAGGCGTACTTAACGATGATGGTCTCGATCACATTGGCCGCGTCTTCACACATATCGGTGGCCGTTTCGAGGTTGCTGAGCACTTCCTTCATTTTGATAACCCGGATGGCATCTTTCTCTTCTTCGAACAAGCGCGCAATGGCGGTATCGAAAATGTCGTCGGCGTGGTTCTCAATGCTGTTAATGCGCACACAGGCTTCTTTCACCTTGCCGGGTTTTTTCATGTTGCGGAGTTCCCGTACAGCCACATTCAGTTCTTCAGAAGCCTGAAGGATCAACTCGGCCAACTTGCGAATAGCCGGCGTCATTTCATGGATCTGATACAGATCTATCCGCTTCGCACTGCCGTGGATATAATCGATAATATCGTCGAGTGCCGTATTCAGGGCGTGTATATCCTCCCGGTCAAACGGCGTGATGAAAGTGCTGTTCAACTCGTTGAAAATCTCGTGGCAGATGGTGTCTCCATGGTGCTCCATACGCTCGATATCGCGGATGAGTTTTCTGCGCTGCTCGAGATCCGGATTGTTGACCATCTTCTCCAGGGCTGTGGCGATCTCTACCAGGTTGTCGGCAGCCTTGTCGAAAAGCGGGAAAAACTTCTTCTCGCGGGGAATCAGGAAAGAAAGGATGTTGGCCATAAATGCAGTCTGCGAAATAGCTTCCCAAATGTTGACCCTTTGTTACTTCAATGTTAAGCCAATGTTACGTGATATGACCTTTGTCAGTTTTAGACACCAAAAAAAAGGCCCCACTTTCCAGCGGGGCCTTGGTAGTCAAGCTATATCGTTTCTCAGCCTTCGATCTGGCGGACGTTCACAGCATTGGCGCCTTTACGGCCCTGTTCTACTTCGAACTCCACCTTGTCGCCTTCGTTGATACGGCCACCGGCGAGACCGGTGATGTGAACGAAGATCTCCTGGCCACTGGCATCTTCACGGATAAAACCGTAGCCCTTGGTGGTGTTGAAGAATTTTACTACTCCTGTTTTCATTGTGATGTATTTGGTATTGGTAATTGGTGTTTGAAAATCGGGAAACCAGCTAAAATAGAATATGGGTTTTGACGGGCCGGTGGGCTTCAGTTAATCAGCGTTTGAATGCTGCGAAGATAAGGCATTTCTTCATCTGTGTAGAAAATTTTCTTGTTCCGCCCGCTGAGCCTCTTACATAAATCTGCGCTCCTCCTTTCAAGTGTCCGGCTGCTGACTGAGCTGTAAACGTGTAAACGCCAAAGTACTGCAGCGAGCTCCCTTCTGTCTGTCTAAAAACTCATCCGACAGAAAACAAAAAAGCCCCGTTTGAAACGGGGCTTGGAAAGTCTGATTTCGGGTACTTATACCTTAGATCTTGCGGACGTTCACGGCGTTTGCGCCTTTGGGACCGCGTTCTTCAACGAACTCTACCTTGTCGTTTTCCTGGATTGCACCGGCGTCGAGGCCCGTAACGTGAACGAAGATTTCACGCTTGGTTTCATCGTCGACAATAAAGCCGAAACCTTTGGTGGTGTTGAAGAATTTTACTACTCCTGTTTTCATTTTGGTATATTTAGATTGGTAACTGTGTTCTTGATTTTTCTGTATTGCGGTCGCTTCCCTTATTGTGCGTAAGGATGTTTAAACGCCGGTATACTTTTATTGATCAGCTTCTGAATGCTGCGAACATAGGGCATTTCTTCCTCTGTACAGAATGAAATCGCAATTCCCCCCTTTCCGGCACGGCCGGTGCGGCCAATACGGTGCACGTATGTCTCGGCAACCTCGGGTATTTCAAAATTGATGACATGGCTCAAGCGATCCACATCAATCCCACGCGCTGCGATATCGGTAGCCACCAACACGCGCAGACGGCGGTTCTTGAATCCGTCGAGCGCCTTTTCACGGGCGGGTTGCGATTTGTCGCCGTGGATGGCTTCTGCCGGTATACCGCTCTTCACCAAGTCGCGCGCTACACGGTCAGCGCCGCGCTTCGTGCGGGTAAATACCAGCGCATGGTCTATCTGACGGTCCTGCAACAGGTGCTTCAACAAGGCCCGCTTGTCTTCCTTACTTACCTTGTACAATTCCTGGTTCACAAGATCCGTTGTGCTGTTCTCAGGATCCACGCTCACCCGCACCGGGTTCTGCAGCAAGGTTTCAGAAAGCGTTTTTACTTCTGCCGGCACCGTGGCGCTGAAGAAACAGGTCTGCTTCTCTTTCGGTAAACGGGCTATCACCTTCTTCATGTCGTGGATGAAACCCATGTCGAGCATGCGGTCGGCTTCGTCGAGCACGAAATATTTCACTGCGTTCAGCGAAAGGAGGTTCTGTTCCATCAGGTCGAGCAGGCGACCGGGCGTGGCAATGAGGATATCACAGCCGCGGCGCAGTGCTTCCACTTGCCTGTGCTGGGAAACGCCCCCGAATACAACCGTGCTGCGCAGCTTTAGGTACTTCCCATAATCGCGGAAACTTTCTTCAATCTGCAGAGCCAGTTCGCGCGTAGGAGCCAAAACCAGCACAACCGGTTTCCCGGGAGCTGCTTTTAATCCGCTTGCCTGCAACTGTTCCAGTATGGGCAATGCAAAGGCAGCCGTCTTACCGGTGCCGGTCTGGGCACAGCCGAACAAATCGCGGCCGGTCACAACATGGGGAATAGCTTTCGCCTGAATGGGGGTTGGATTCTCGTATCCAAGGTCGCTGAGAGCGCGCAATAACGGGGCACTCAGAGATAACTGATCAAATTTCATTGGTTAGGATTAGAAGACCCTCGGGTCTATCCCGGAAATCGTGAAAAACGTATGGCAAACGGAATAACAGGGGAGCTGAATTCAATGTACCCGGCGAGAAACTGACTTCGCGGTGCACAAAGATATACCTATTTATCCACTTTATACCAAAACATCGGTCAGAAAACATATTCCTGCCCAAAAACACCTGTGCTATCAGACGAAAACCGCACGCTCGTGAGCCCTTCACCCTCATGGCGAATTTCTGATGCATTAACCGGGTTTAACTAATTTGCGGCATGCGCGCCCTCCTGCTCCTTTCCGTCTTCCTGCTCATTGCACTTGAATTCTGTCTGGTTTACTTTATCATGCCCCTGCCCGGAAGCCAGCGCATGAACAGCCTTCCCCTGGCCTATTTCCTCTGGCAATGGCGCTGGGCACTTCGCTTGCTTTTCTCGCTCGCGGCGGTTTTCATCGCCTGGCGCCATCCGCATGCACGGCATTGGTCTGCCCTGATATTCATCGCCATCTTCGCCGCCGTGGCCTACGCCTTCAACGGACCGATGAGTGCCTCCGGCATGTTCTCGCCCATGACGAATAAGAGAATGGCCGTGGCCAACAACAACCAGGCCGACAGCAACCTGCTGGTGATAGGCGTGCAGATCGGCAATGATGCAGCTGCCTATCCCATCCAATACATCGCTTACCA
>CANHTS010000143.1 GCA_947463435.1 Flavobacteriales bacterium
AACGCCTGTACCTGGCCAATATGCTGTGGAGCCGCCTGCTTTGCACGTTTCGGAGCAAACCGGTTTCCGTCAGGCATATCCTTTGTGTGAAGCTGGATGAAATCGGCGATATGGCCACGGCCTTGCACGTTTTCGACCATCTGCGCGCTCGCTATCCCGAGGCGCACATTTCCGTGCTGTGCAAACCCTTCAACGCCAGCCTGCTGAAAAACCAGCCTGCTGTAGACCATGTGTTCTGCGACCCGGCGGAATGGACGCGCCGTTACGACCTGGTGGTGGAACTGCGTGGTAACTGGCAGACGTTGTGGAAGAGTATGCGGTTCCTTCCCCGCTACCGCGTTGACCGGGGAACGGTGCGCTTCAGGCAACGCGGAGCGCAGCCGCACGAGCTGATAACCAATTTCCGCATCATCGAACCCTTGCTGCCGGCGGGAACCCAAGCCGGCCGGCCGAAGCTTGAAATTGACCCGGAGGCAGCGCGCGACATTGCCGCCTGGTTGGAAAGCCAGCCCTTGCAGCGTTTCTGCGTCTTGCATACGGGAGCGCGGCGCCGTTTGCGGCAGTGGCCTCCGGAACGTTTTGCACGCCTGGCGGAGTTCCTGCATGCGCGTTACGGCCTCGCTGCGGTGCTGATCGGTTCGGCCGATGAACATCCGGGTTTGCAGGCACTTTCCGCACAGATTGAAAGCCCCCACTTCATCCTGCCTCCTGCTTTCGGTCTCGGGCATCTGGTGGCGCTGCTGGCCCGGGCGGAGCTTTTTGTGGGAAATGAAAGCGGACCGCTGCACCTGGCTTGCGCCGTCAACATTCCGAGTGTTGGCATTTACGGACCGGGTGTGAAAGACGTGTTTTATCCCTGGGCTGAACGCAGCGCTTATGTGCACCATATTCTCGACTGCAACCCCTGCGATCAGATTCACTGTGTGTTTCCGGATCAGCCATGCATAGTTCGGGCGACGGAAACGGAAGTGCAGGCTGCTGCGGCACGGGTAATGGAAGTGATTGGCTGAGGCATCAGAATTCCTCCCCCGGCGGTAAAAATCCCGCATTTTTAGCAAGTGTTTTGGGGGATTCGCTGCAAATTCCTGTATTTTGAATGGAAAACTGCCCCGGTATGAGCCATATCCTAGAACCTCACGATCATTACCTGTATGTGCGCATGACGTCTGCGCGCTTTGAATTCAACGACAGCAGCGGTTTCATCCGCGAGCTCAGCAGCGCTGCGGCCGACAATCCGAACCTTGTCATCAACTGTGCTTCTATTACCCAGATCAGCGACGAAGAATTGTTCCAGATCAAGGAATTGTATCACCGCAACAGCCAGCAGGCGGGCATCATCGTGATCAGCGAGCTGCGCGATGAATTGATTGAAAAAATGGAAATGACCGGTCTGCACTGCATTCCGTCTGACGACGAGGCGGCCGATTATGTGTACATGGAACAGATTGAGAAAGACCTGCTGAAGAGTTTCGACGAATCGGAAGGATGAACAACCCCTTCGATATCACCATACTCGGAACCAGTTCAGCCACCCCCACCCGCTCGCGTCATCCCAGCAGCCAGTATATCAAGCTGGACGGGCATCATTTGCTGATCGACTGCGGCGAAGGCACCCAACGGCAGCTGTTGCGGCACGGATTGCGTGCCGGGCGCATCAGCCATATTTTCATCAGCCATCTGCACGGGGATCATTTCTTTGGTCTTCCCGGCCTGATCAGCACCCTCAACCTCAACGGGCACCGCGAAGCGCTGCACATCGTCGGTCCTGCCGCCTTGCAGGAAGCGATTGAATTGCTCCTACGGCTTTCGGATGTCACCCTCGCGTTTCCCTTGCATTTCATTCCCACCCAAACCGATGGCATTGAAATGGTGTATGAAACGGCCGAATGCAAGGTGGAATCGGTGCCATTGCAACACCGCATACCTTGTACCGGTTTTATTGTACGGGAGAAAACCGCTGCGCGCAAACTGAACAGGGAAGCCTGCAACGAACACGACATTCCTTACCAGGCATACGAAAGTCTGCTGCAAGGCGCAGACTTCTACCGCAGCGACGGTACCCTGATTGCGAATGCCGCGCTCACCTTTCCAGGACGCAAGGCGCGCAGCTATGCCTATATCAGCGATACGCTGTATTTGCCCGAACTCAGCAAGCAATTGCGCGATATCGACCTGTTGTACCACGAAAGCACTTTCGACAGCAGCCGGAGCCAGCGCGCAGCAGAGACTTTCCACAGCACTGCGGCCCAGGCGGCGGCATTTGCACGCGACTGCGGGGCGGGGCAATTGTTGCTTGGGCACTTCTCCGCCCGTTACCGCGAAACGGATATCCTTCTTGAAGAGGCTTGTGCAGTTTTCCCCAACAGCCGGATTGCGGAAGAGGGTATGACTTACAGCCCGGGGGGGTCAGCGGTTTGAAGCTTTTTCCAATGCGCTCAGGCGTTCTTCCAGACGTCGGATAGCAGCGTCTTGTTCCTTGATTACCTCCAGCAGATACACCGGTAGGCGGTCATAACGCACCGACCAGGGAACTATGCGGCCCGGGTTAATCAATTCGCGCCCGTCGGGACCTAACGCCGGAATACCGGTATTGCCGACCCATTGCCTTTCCGGACCGTAAATCACCAGGTCAGGCACCATGGTTTCCACTTCTTCTGCCACCAGGCCTATTTCACGCTCACCGCCAAGGGCTGGCTTGAGGTTGTAACTCACAGGGCGCAGGGCAAAGAGTTTGGTTTTATCTACTACCAAGGTTTGTATGTTGTCTTTCACATGCACGGTAGACGATTGGGGCCGGAGTTCTCCGGAACTGGTGCGGATGACCGTCGTACCGGTGCCGGTGGTACTGGAGTTCATGGTGTAGCGGCTGTTGGTTTCTATCATACCATTGGCCATGATGCCGCCGCTGGCGGGCGCTGTGGTGGTTCCGATGCGCAGGCCCGAAGTCAGATACGCATCGCCATCTACCTGCAATTCATAACTGGTGGAAGAAGAAGAACCGATCCTCAGCCGTCCGAGGATGTTCGAGGTGGTTGTGCTTCCGTTTACGAGAAAACCCGAAGTGCCGACTGTCAGATCGAAAGAAGTCGATGGTGAGGTTGTACCAATACCTACCTGCTTGTTGCTGGTAATCCAGACGGCATCGGTGCATTCCCAGCCGCCACTGCCGGTGCCGCGCACAGCATAGTTGCTGTTCGAAGTGGTGCTGCAACTGATACTGCTGCCTGTGCTTGCACGGCCGGGTGCCCAGGCAGTGCCGTTCCATTTCAGCACATCGTCCGTTGCCGGAGAACTGCTGCTGATGGCATTGCCTTGCAGGCTGGAGGCATTCCAGATAGCGGAGTTACTGAGGGCATCGAGTGTATCGCCCGACTTGCGGAGGCCGTTGCGCGCCACAATGCCACCGGTGGGCAGAGCAGCAGGTGCCCAGGCTGTGCCATTCCATTGCAGTACATCACTGCGTCCGGGAGCGGCCGTACTGATGGCGTAGGATTGCAATTGGGCAGCATTCCAGAGGGCTGTTCCCGTGAGTGCGCTCAGGGTGCTGCCGCTGCGGCTCAGTCCGGGACCGGCGTTGAGCTGCAGGGTAGGCGCTGCGGAAGGTTTCCAGCTGCTTCCGTTCCATTGCAGGATATCGTTGGCAATCGGTGAAGTGGTATCGACCAAGCGGGAGGCCAGAGCGCGGGCATTCCAGATTCCTTCCGTGTTGCGGGCAAACAAGGTATCGCCTGAAGCCCTGAGGCCGGTCCCCGGGACCATGCGGCTGCCACCAGTGCCTTGCAGGTCGTTGGCAGGTGTCCAGGCTGAGCCATTCCATTTCAGCGTCTGTCCCGCGAGGGGAGCAACAGTCGCTATGGCACGGCCGCTCAGTTGGGCGGCGTTCCACCGGGCCTGTTGCTCGAGTGCATGGATGCTGTCGTTGCGGAGCAAGATGCCATTGCCGGCGCGATACCGCACGGCATTGTCGGCTGTTTTTGCCCGCTCTGCCTCCACGGCTTTGCCTGCACTTTTCGCGTGCAAGGCATAGGGAACGCTTAATAGTTGTACTGCATTGCTGAGGGTATAATTGGTGCCACCACCCAGATCGAGCGCAGCTTCGAGGAAGTAGGGACCGGCTACCCAATCGATACCAGCCAGCGAACCACGCAAAACCGTGCCGTTGCCCACCACAACGGTAAGTAATCCGTTGGCGTTGGTAGTGACGTTGTGTTTTTCCTTGAAAACTTCCGTACCCGTGGCACTGCCCTGCAGGATGCGCAACTGCAAACCAGTGGCCGCTCCGGCGTGCAGGGCACCGGAGGAATTCCGCACCACCGACTGATAGGTGAATTTCTCAGGAGCCTGGGCGCGGAGACATGGAATCAAAGTCTGCAACAAGCAGCAAACGGTAAGGATATATTTCATAGGCGAAGATGTGCATGATGGAAATATTTATTGCCGCAGCAGGGGGATGGCAAAGGGAGGTTGACCCTCAACAGCGAGGGTAAGGAAATACATACCGGAGGGCAAGGGCTCCAGCAGAATCCGTGTATCCGGATATTGGAAGCATCCATGGCCGCACAGACGTCCGGACATATCGTTGAGCGTCCAGGATCCGGAATAAGGGGTACGCAGGTTCAGGTTGCGTTCGAAGGGATTGGGATACACCTGCCAGCCGCCTGTAAAGGCCTGGACCGAAGTGGGGCCGAAGGCTGGAAAACCTTGTTGGACACCAGCCTGAACACTGCCGGTAGTTCCGGTGAATGCAGATCCATCGACTTGCCCCAGGCTCCAAGAAAAAGACCCGCTACCGGATGCGTCGCCGCCAGCCGATAGAACATCCGACTGGGCATGCAGCGACGATACAAACAATGGGCAGGAAAGCCAGAGAATGGCCGGGAGCAGCAGGCGATTGGACAGCATGGTGTTATTCAAACATAACAAAATACTTGAAACGGATTGTATTCAAGGGAAAAACCGGGGAGTATTTAACCCCGGAGATCCAAGTTCTTTGGAGTGTTATGTAAACGCTGTGCATAATACGTGCAGGAAGGAATCTATGGATAAGGCCATTCACGCTTGCGGAACCGAATTACAGCCGACCAACGACACTGCAGTTGGAGGTCTTTGCGGTAGCATTCGCTTGCATTTTGCGGCTCACAAGACTTCGAACCTGCCTTCGGCGAGGTGTTCGATGGCTTGTTTCATTTCGAGTTCGCGGGCAGTGCCGATGAGCAGCTTGCGGCCATCTTTCAGTACGAGCTGGATTCCGTAGTCGCCGCGCAGGCTCACGGCCCGGTTCTTGGATTTTGGAAGTCCGCGTATACCCCAGCCACCATATTCAGCGATGGGCCTGTACTTGCGCACTCCGGCCTGTTGCACAGCCGTCCATGGTATTTCGCGAAAGCTCCGCTGCAAAGGGAAGAGCCGGTAGCGGATGCCTTTTTCGCTTAGTTCGGTGTCCAGTCTCAAGGTGAACATGAGGATAGCAGTAGCCAGGAGCAACAGCAGAACCAGCGCCATCAGCCAATCAGGCGATGGATTGTTCCCCCAGGGTTCTCCGAGCACCCATTGCGACCAGGCGGAATATCCGTAAAGCAATACGAGGGCTACAAGCAGCAACTTGAGCAGTGGATGCATGCCGCGCTGCGTTTCCTGAAGATGGGGAGCTTTCATGGGGTTAAATTTCGGGATTTTAGCCGGAACTGCTGCAAATCAGTGTAAAAATGCCGTAAACAGGCTTACTTCGTTGCATGAACCCCGCCCATCTGCACCTGATCTTCAATCACCTTCCCATAATGGGCATGGTGTTTTCCCTGCTCGTTTTGCTCGCAGGCTTTTTCCTAAAAAACCGCATCGTGAAACTGACCGCCATGGGCCTTTACGCTGTCACAGCGCTGACCGCTTTGCCGGCGTTCTTCAGCGGAGAGGGAGCGGAAGAATCCATCGAACACCTGGCCGGCGTTTCGCACGATTTGATCGAACACCACGAAGACGAAGGCAAGCTCTTCCTGATTACTTGCCTGCTTACAGGCGCCGCCGCACTGGCAGCATTCTGGCTCGACCGCAAAAACCACCGCATGGCAGCTAACGCCTCCTATGGTGTATTGATTCTGGGTTTGGCCGGAATAATTACCGGTCAGATGGCAGGTACGAGCGGTGGCTATATCCGCCACCCGGAAATCCGGAAAGACGCTGCCGCTCCGCAAGCTGCGCCCAACACTCAGGAGCACGAAGAGGAAGAAGGCCATTGAGAAGCCTGCTCCTTGTTGCCTTGCTCCTGACAGCCGGCAGCATGCAAAAGCCGGATAATGTCAGCACCTGGTGGCTGTACCGTAATGGCGTGCTTGCCGTATCCAATGACCAGAAAGGAGCAGGTAAAGTAATCCGCCTAACACTCGCTGACGAAGCAAAGGCGGATACCTGGGAACTGCGATATCATCTTTGCGGTCAGATGGGTCAAAGGCGCGAAGACAGTGTGGTATTGCTCGATTCGGATGGCAAACGCATCACTGCAGGTCTTGCTTCGGGCTACGAACATCGGATCTATTTCACCCTGAATAAGTCGTGGTTTATACGCCCGGATGGCGAGGCAAAAGGGTTGCGCTGCACCTGGAATGGAGAGGTGGAAGTGTGTACGTTTAAGATGGAATGAAAAGGAGAGTTTGAAAGTTGGAATAGAAAAGATGGGTTTAATGCCTAATGAGCGGGATTTTTTGTGGTGATAATTTTGGGTTACATGCTTCATTTAAAATCACTTATAAATTTCGAAAACAAGCTATACGTTTATATACATTTAATTTTCATTTAGATAAGTATGAAGCTTGCCACTTCGCTTTGGGATCATGCGCTGAAAGGCTATATTGCACCTGCATTTTAGCTCTTTTAAGTATGGACTTTTTTACATTTATCAAAACTTACAACACAGAAGAAAGATGTGTTATTTTGTGGAAGGGATTTCGGGATAAGCATGGTGTTTACTGCAACCGTTGCGGCTCATCCGACCAATTGTGGCTCCCGTCCCGACTCAGA
>CANHTS010000144.1 GCA_947463435.1 Flavobacteriales bacterium
ATCGGCCGTCCAATCTGGGGGAATATGTTCTTCTGTGAACCGATTGATACGGCCGTCGGCAAATTGTAAGCGATTCAGAAACAATACATCCAGGCTTTCAACCTGATCGGATCCGGGTTGGGTATAATGCACCTTGCCGTTCTGATATGCCGTAATGTTGGCCGGAAAACTATTGCCATTGCGCGTCCAGATCCTTCCCTGGGCCTGCGCTGTCGGGCTTAAGCAAACCCACGCAAGAAAAGCTGAAAGAATCAGCAGTAACCTCATGAAGCTAAAATAATACCGGACTTGCATATAAATACAGATTCAAATAATTCAATAGTGCATAATAACAACAATACAACAGCATTCACTATCGCGATTGTTCGTTAAGGCAAATCAGAAAGGTCCAGATTTCGGCTGCTCCGTTCGCGTGCAATTAAAAAGGCGAATCAGTGTTCCGTTGATTTCCTGCTGCTGAAGCTTTTATATCAGGGTTAAAAAACAGATTTATTTATCAATCTTGCCTGTCCCGAGCCAAATGCGCAAGGCCTCAAGCCCGGGGACTTCTTCACTGACGATCCGCAGAATTCCCAGTATAGGCAGAACGAGGACCATACCTGAAACGCCCCAAAGCAAACCGCCGATCATAATGCCCACCAGCGCAGCGAGCGTATTCAGGTTCAATTGTTGGCCCACTACCTTCGGGAAAATAATATTCGCCTCCAGGTATTGAACCACAACAAATACAGCAACGACGCCCAATGCATACCAGCCTGAATCATAGGTGCTCCACGCCACACTCACCGGTAGCATGCCCGAGATGAGGATACCGACATAGGGAATGATGGTCATCACCGCTGTAATCAGACCAAAAATCCAGGCATTTTCGATGCCGAGCAACATCAGGCCGATGCTATTCAACACACCGACAATCAGATACACTTTGCCCATGCCCATCATATAGCGAAAGAACGCGTGGATAGAACGGGCCAGTATGGCGGGCAGCGATTCGCGCTGTTGCGCGGGAAGCATGGCCGCGAGTCCGGCCACATACCGTTCGCGGTTGTAGAGGATCAAGGCTGCAAAAACCGGAATCATGAGCAGATTGAACAGCGCAGAGAATGCCGCAGAAAACGAAGCGTTGACCAGACCTGCGAGGCCACCCAGCACAGATACAAAGGTGTTTTTGAGCCAGATAATCTGTGCATCGGCATCCATTCCCGTCCGGGTTTCAATCCATTCTTGCAGGCGGTTCAGGGTATCGGTAAGGCGCGCAGTCAGCAGCGGAATTTGCTTATAGAGCACTTCTGCCTCCCAGATAAGAAGCATGCCGATGGCGGCAAAAACCGTCATCACTCCAAGCAAGGCGATGAGTATGGTCAGGCTGCGCGGGAATTTCCGTTTTTCCAGGCTTTTGCAAAGCGGGTAGGCAATCATGGCAATCACCAATCCGAAAGTAATCGGAATGAAAACCGCCTTGCCGAAATACAGCAGGATGCAAACGAGCACGAACAGCTGCAGGCTGCGCGAGAGGTTCATGCGCGTTGTATCAAATGAAGAGTATGGGGATTCCGGCCGGATTATTAATCAGCGATTCCCGGTCTGCATCATATGCAGCTTTGCCAAGGATCGGATAACCGCTACGACTCATCACTATAAGGTCGTATCCGTTGTTGACAGCCTCATCGTAGATCTGATGGGCGAGTCCGGCGCCGAACCCATCCCGGGTGGCAGACTCGGCTTTGCTGTTGGCGCCGCTGTGGTTCAGCGATTGTGCCCAGCGCGCCAGTTCAGATTCTTCAGCCGGTGAGATATCAGACATATCCATTGAAATGCGTAGCAAAGTGCATGATGCGCCCAGCGGGGAGGCCAACGCAGCCAGGCGGTTGAGCGTCAGATCGTCCCAACTTGTATTGGCGCAAACCAGCCAACGCTGTGGAATGGTATCCGGGGTTTTCTCTTGAATTACAAGCGTCGGACAAGTAGTATCATCGACCACACGATTGCTGTTCGCGCCGAATAGCAGCTGCCGCAAGCCTTTTACACCGTGTGTGCAAAAAACCAGGAGCAGGGGATGTTCGCGCAGATAGCCTTCGCGGATGGCATTGAAGAGATTGCCGGCGCCAACGATCGGTTTAACAGGATGACCGGGTGAATGTGGTTCAGCCCTTTCGCGCAGCATGCTACGGTGCTGTTCGAGGTCTTTTTCTGAATCACTGACGTGGAGTGACGCCATAAGGGCATCGAGTTGTCCCCTCCAACGGCCAGCCGTGGCGAGGGCTTTATCTGATGCTTCCGTAAAATCATCCAGTACAAGAATTTCTCTTTTGCTCATTTCGGTATCTCGTTTTCAAGTTTACGGCAAAATTTCCAGCCTTCCGATGCCTTACCATTGTTTCAGCATGCGGTATTGGGTGAATAATTCACCGTTAAAAGGAAGTGTAACAGTTCCAAGGCTGGAATAACCGCGGTTCAGGTAAAACCGATACGCATTTAAAGCACTTTCCAGCGCAGCTTCGTTATGACCTGCATGCTGCAGTAGCAACTCCAGCTCCTTTAAAATAGCGGTTCCCAGCCCGTTGCCCTGCGCATCCGGTTCCACGTACAACCGCCCTATCTGCCCGGTTCCCGGATGCATGTCACCAAAAGCCAGCGGAAAATCTTGTTTGTTCACCGCAACCAGGCAATGGGTTTGTTGGAAACTGTCCAGCCATAAAGCGTCATCCGCAGCGAAACCAAGCCAGGCTGCCAGTAGGGCGGAACTATACCAAGGAGCGCAAGATCTGGCAATGGCGCGTTGATAAATGCCTGCGAGCAGTGTAACTTCATCGGCCCGTGCCAAACGGATCTCGAACTTTCCCATGGTCAGAATTCGGCCAATAACTGAATCTGGAAACTGCGCGGCGGGCGGATATCAGCCGGCCGGGTCATGAATTCAGTATTGCCAATGTTGTTGACAATCAGGCCCAGCCTGAGATTTGAATTGGGTTTGACGGCAAAGCGTAAGTCAGTGAACCCGGCGCCCTTCATCCCGGCATCGCGGCCAGTTTGCACGCCCGGCACGAACAGGGTGATGGGCAGCGCCACAAATGCTTTGTCGATGTTTTCAATTGCCGAGTTCCAACGGTAGCTGAAGCCCAGTTCCCAGAAGCGGCGGCTCACTTGAATATCCATGCGGAACATATCCCTGAAGCGGTATTTCAGCATGCGGGTATCGTTGCTGCTGGTTTCGCGGAAACTGAGCGCACGACCGAGCGAATCGGTTGCATAGACAAAATCGGGATCAGCGACCTTCGGATCTGTCCGGGTGAATCCGCCGAGAAATTGCCAGCTGTATTTGCCTGTGCGCAGCGTACCGCCCAGCGTGATTTCCTTGCCTTTGACATGCACCCTGCCCACATTCAGGCTCATGAATCCGAATCCACCCAGGTTGGCGGCTGAATTGTCGCGCGACCATTGGCTGAAGGTGAATTCCATCATATTGTCGAATTGCATGCTGAAGATGGCCATGTCGATGAACATGCGGCTGGCATTGCGCCCGGCCAGGAGGAGTTTGATCCCGGCTTCGGCATTCGATCCTGTCTCTGCACGCAGGCCTGCGTTGGGATATATTTTCACCGGACCTACACTGGTTTTGATAAACGTTTCTGCGATCGTTGGAAATCTGAAGCCCTGTCCCCACGAGCCGCGCAATTCGGCGAAGGGAAAAGGTTTGAGCAGGAATCCTGCGCGAAAAACCGGACGGCTGTCGGTGGTTTTATTGAGGCGGTAATGTTCATAACGGCCACCGGCGCTGAGGTTCAACCATTTTCCCACCCAATCGGCCTGCAGGTAGCCGGCCCGGTTGGCGGTAGTTTGCTTTCCGCTGAAGAGTGGCGAGCGGGTATCGGCTTCCATCCAAACCAGTCCGCCGCTCAGATTCATATTTCCGCCTGCAAGCCTTGCACTGCGTTGGGCGCGGTATTCGCTGTACAACATGCGGTTGGCATTGCTTTGATCGCCTGAAGTCGGGTCGTTGTTCTCGTTCCGGTTATCAATCGAAAGGTAGCGTGCATTGAAGTGATGGGTGATGGAACCGGTGCGCAGGCGGACATGCGGGTCGATGTGGAGCCGTGTACTGTTGGTGCGGTTGAAACCCGAATCGAGGGATGTATAACCCAGTTGATGGTTTTCCCAGAGCAGGAAACTGCCAGACCGTGAACCCATAACACCAGCCTCAAAACCAAGATGGAGCTTTTGGTTTACATCGTGCTTTATCCCGGCCTGGAAACGGCTCCTGCGGTTGAACTCCTCCATGCGGTAACCATCGTCGTTAAAGTGATTGAAGCTGAAGCGGTAACCTGTTTTTCCGTTGGAGCTGCGGCGTAGGTCCCAGGCTGAAAAGCCGCGGGTAAGCAGCCGTTTGTCAGACCAGCGCAGCGACTCCCGTTCCGGCTGATCGTACCATCCATAAAAAGTATTAACACCGGTGCGCGGTTTGGCACTTGGCTGCATGGTGCGTACATTGATTACGCCGTTGAGGGCTGAAGAGCCGTACAAAACGGAGCCGGTTCCTTTCAACACATCGACCGATTGAATCAGTTCCTGGGGAAGAAAAGACCACTGCACTTGTCCGGCATCGCCGCTGAGCATTGGCAGGTTATCGACCATCAGGGCCACGCGGCTACCGGCGCCGTAACTCCAGCCACTGCCGCTGCGGATATTCACCTGGCCATCGATTACGTTGACGCCCGGCAATTGGTCAAGCAGTGCTGAAGGATCGGATGGATTGCGGTTGCGTATCAGATATTGAGGCGCCGACACGGTTGCAACGGTCTGGGTTCTCAGCGCCGCCTGGGTTTTGTCATCCACCCGCACCACTACCGGATCGCCCACCTGCCGCAGCTCTGGTTCCAGCGTAATTTTAAAAGTCCATCCACCGGCCGTCAATGCTTCCGCAGGAATGAAAGGTGTGTAACGAAGCGTGGTATATCCTTCCAACGCAAAAACCACTGTGCCGGTATCGCGATAGTTGAAGCGAATCAGCGCGGTTCCGAATTCATCGCTCAGCACTGTATCAGTACCATATTTGACCGTTACACCGCGCAGTGGACGGCTGTCGGGGTCTGATATCAGAAACTCCAGCGGCAATGTCTGGCCATGAAGGGAGGCGGCGGTGCAGATGAAGCTGGAGAGAAGAACGAGGAATTTCAGCCGGTGCATGTATTTTTGAGGCAATATAAACGAAAGATGAAAAAACTGCTTACCGCCGTCATCCTGCTTCTGCTCATGTTCCCCGCGGCACAGGCCCAGGTCTGCCGCCCCGATAAGTCGACCACAGCCGTGGGCTTCAATCCGGACACCATTCCTTACGCCGAAGTAGGCGTAGCATACAGCGCTACCATCCACGCCAAGACACCAAAAGACACCATCGTTAGTTTCGGCGGTTTTCCAGTAAAGGCGAACATTGACTCTATCAAAGTGACGGGTGTAATTGGCATGCCGGCAGGTTTCACTTTTCGTTGTGACCATCCACGTTGTGTGTTCGTTTACGACAGCATCGGCTGCGGCACTTTCAGCGGAACACCGATGCAAGGTGGTATTTATCCGCTCGGTGTTATCGTGACTACTTACGCACGTGTCGGATTCCCGGTCACCCAGCGCGATACCATCAGACGTTTTGTATTGCGTGTAGAGCCGGTGCCTACGACAGGTCAGCAGAAGCTTTATACGGAAAGTCTGCGCATCTATCCGAATCCGGCCCGTGAAACTGCCCAGGTTTTCATTCCGCAAACCTTTGTTAATGAGCGAATTCGCGTCTACAATGCCGCAGGGCGCGAAGTGATGCAACAAACCGCAGCGGCCGGTCAGAACCTACTCGATCTGAAAGGTCTGGATGGAGGTGTGTACGTAGTCGTTTACGGTCAGTGGCGCAATCGTCTGCTCGTACAACCCTGATGCAATTCCATAGAGACATTACCCGCTGGAAGGCGGAGGTAGCCGTCTTTCTCGTTTACGGGCTGCTCACATTTGCCATAACCATGATCAACCGCGCCCAATTTGGCGATCAGGTTGGATGGATTACGCTTGGTGTGCTGGTATTGGTTTTCATCTACCTATACAGACGGTTTTCGGGCAACTATTTCGTCACAGCCGACGAGCGAGGTATTTCATGGCGGCAGAATTTCATGTCACAACTGATTTTCATCCCATGGAATTACGTTGAACAGGTTGATTTCCTATTGTATGAAATCAATTTCACCATCAAGGAAAGCGGCCAGGTGGTTTGCTTTGCCACGAGCGGTCTGGAAAGCGACGAAGCTTTGAAGCTGAAGGAAGTGGTGGCGCATTACACGCAGAAAGACGAAGAATAATCGGGCCGGATCGTTTACCGGCACCAGCCGTAACTGTATCCATGCTGGAGAACCTTCGGCCATGCGCAACTTGATCAAACTCCCGTTTTTGCTGATTGCAGCTTGGAATCATCCTCTACAGGGCCAATGGGCCAATCCATTGAATCCGACCGGACTACCACGGCATTTGCTCAAACCGGTTGAATTGGCGGTTAGCGTTGGAGAGAACAGTCATGGAGTGGCGATTTCCGGCAGGACTCCGCGGAGCAGTTTGGTTCGGGATTTCAGGCATCAAGGTGAGGCGTTACGCTCTAAACAGGTGGATGTTTTGGCACAGGTTCGAAGGAAGTTCCGGTATTGGGCTGGGGAAATACCAGGAGAGCTAATATTGTCGGTGTGAAGACGCGGCTGATGCCGGGGCTCCGGATTAGACGGAAACATCCACCACCACTAAAATCGGGGTCCGACCGAAAATTTTAGATTGGGCGGATGCGTCCACTACCACCATAAACCAGGGTCGCATTGAAAAAGACAGATTAGGCGGAAGCGTACACTACCCGTAAAGCCTGGGCTCGCGCTGAGAATATCAGATTAGGCGGAAGCCTCCATCGCCACTAAAATCCAGGGTCGGGCCAAAACGTCAGATTATACGGATGCGTCAATCACCACCGAAAACCGCGGTTGGACTGAAAATTC
>CANHTS010000145.1 GCA_947463435.1 Flavobacteriales bacterium
CTTGTTGCAGCACTATGAAATCCGCACCCCGCTGGAGTCGTTCCACCAATACAATGAGCACAAGCGGTTGGAAAATGTGCTGCAGCGGCTGGAAAAAGGTGCTGTGCTTTGCCTGGTGAGCGATGCCGGTACGCCGGGCATATCCGATCCGGGCTTCCTGCTCGCCCGTGCCTGTCGCGAACGCGGAATTTCCTGCGAATGCCTGCCCGGTGCCACTGCCTTTGTGCCGGCCCTGGTGCAAAGCGGTTTCCCGATCCATTCCTTCGTATTCCATGGCTTCCTTCCCCAGAAAAAAGGACGGGACAAAATGCTGCGCCAACTGCTCAGCGACGAGCGCACACAGGTGCTGTATGAAAGTCCCTACCGCCTGCTCAAACTGCTCGAGGCCCTGCAGGCCCTCGCACCTGAGCGGCCGGTAAGCGTATCGCGCGAACTGAGCAAGCTGCACGAAGAAACGCGCAACGGGCTGCCGCATGAGCTGGCCGACCACTACAGGAAACAGGTGCCGAAGGGAGAAATTGTGGTCGTTATTGCATCGCTGGCGGTATTGCGCACCGATGCAACGGAAGAAGAGGAAGAAGACACAAGGCCTTAACCTGCAGCTGCGTATTTTTGGAGCCGTCTGCATGAAATTTAGACCCTGGATACTTGCACTTGCCAGCGGCTCGCTGCTTTGGCTGGGCTGGCCGCCTTCTGGTTTTCCGGTATTGCTGCTGTTTGCCTGGGTTCCCTTGTTGTGGGCTGAAAGAACCGTGCCATCCCATGGCCGCTTCTTGTTGCTGTGCTTCCTGTCCATGCTGCTTTGGAATACCGGCAGCACCTGGTGGGTCTGGTATGCGAGTCCCGGCGGCAGCATCTTCATGCTCCTGGCCAACAGCCTGCTTATGACGGCCGTCTGGGCATTGTTCCGATTCATCCGCAAACAGCGCGGTGAAATCATGGCCTATGGTTCCCTTCCCTTGCTGTGGCTGGCGTTTGAATACTTTCACCTCAACTGGCAAAGCGCCTGGCCCTGGCTGAACCTCGGCAACGGGCTCGCCATGGCCGGCAGCTGGATTCAATGGTATTCCGTCACCGGAACACTGGGTGGCACCTTGTGGATCTGGTTGTGCAATCTGTTTGTGTTCCGCCTCCTCCTGCAATACCGCAACCGGGGCAAAGCCCAGTTGCTGCGCAGCCTCTTGCGGTTCGGGCCGGCACCGCTGCTCGTGTTCCTGCTTCCCATCCTCCTTTCCATGGCCATGCGACCCGATGAAGATGCCCGGAAAGAGCAGATTGAAGTATTGATCCTGCAACCTTCCTTCGATCCCTATCTGGAGAAATTCGAACGGGACCCTGCCGATCAGCTGCGCGAAATGCTCGATACCGCCGCGCGGCATATCACCCCTGAAACCCGCATCGTGCTGATGCCGGAAACTGCCCTGGTAGGCAACCTCGACGAAGATGCACTCGCCTCCGAGCAGTTGATTCAGCTCTGCCGGCAGTTCCTCAGGCAATACCCGCAATGCGCCATCCTGGCCGGAGCGGATACGCGCCTGGTGTACATGACCGAACAGCCGCCCACGCATACTGCGCGCCCCACCGAACATCCGCGCATCTGGGTAGACTACTTCAATACCGGCCTCTGGCTGGATACCACCCGTGAAATCGGCCTCTTCCACAAAAGCAAACTGGTGCCCGGCGTAGAAAAGATGCCGTACAAGGAATACCTCGGCTTCCTCGAAAAACTCAGCATCGATATGGGTGGCACCTCGGGCAGCCTTGGCTACGACGACACCGTGCGCATCAGCGGGCGCGGAGAGCTGAAAGTCGGCACTGCCATCTGTTACGAATCGGTTTTTGGGGAATGGTGCGCCGGCTATACGCGCCTCGGTGCCAGGCTCCTGGCCATTGCCACCAACGATGGCTGGTGGCAGGAAACAGAAGGCCATGTGCAACACCTCCATTACGCCCGTCTGCGCGCCATCGAAAACCGCCGCTGGGTAGTGCGCAGCGCGAATACCGGCATTTCAGCCGTTATCGATCCGGCAGGCAATATCACCCAAAGTCTTGGCTGGTACCGCAAAGGCGTCATCAAGGCCCGGGTGCCGCTGCGCGATGATACTACCTTCTACACCCGCCACGGCGATTACCTGGGGCGCCTGGCTTCGCTCCTGGCTGCCGTGCTGATTGCCTGGGCCCTGCTCGGCCTTATCCTTCCCAAGCGCCGTAATATTCAGGCAGCGGCATGAGTGCGTCCGCCGTTTTACAGCAGGTGCTTGAAAGCGGGAAGGTGCAAGACCGGCAAGGCAGGAGTTATGCGCTGCACTCGCATATCGATGCCGCCAAAGGCGCTTTCCTGCAGCATTGGATCGCCCGGGTGCAGCCTGCGGCAGCGCTTGAAATCGGTTGTGCCTTTGGAATATCCTCCCTGTACATACAGGAAGCCTTGGAGGGAAAGCTTGCCATCCATACCATTATCGACCCGCAACAGGAAAGCGAATGGCATGGCGTCGGGCGTTACCTGTTGGAGTCAGCCGGCTGCCAGCGCCTGGTATGGATGGAAGAAGGATCAGAAACAGCCCTTCCGGCCTTGCTGAAACAGGAAGCGCGTTTCGACTTTGCCTTTATCGATGGCTGGCATACCTTCGATCATGTATTGCTCGATTTCTTCTACATCAACCGCATGTGTAAAACCGGAGCGGTGGTGGTATTTGACGATGCTGACTTTCCGGCTGTGCGCAGCCTGCTCGCTTACCTGGAGCAATATCCGCACTGGGAGCGCGTGGATGTGCTGGAATGGCCGCTGAGCCGCCAACGAAAACTATACGCCCGGACGATGCAGCGGATAGCGCGCTTGCTGTCAGCTTGCTTTCCACGTGAATACCGCGACCATATCTTCCACCAACATGCCTTGCGCCCTGATAAGCCCTTGCGCGATCCGGCCCGCATGGTGGCCTTGCGGAAAACGGGTGAAGACGAGCGTTCGTGGGATTGGTGGGCGCCTTTTTGAAAAGGAGGATTGAAACCTTAGCGCTCCGCGAACACCTTCCAGGCCGGCAGGGCTTGCAGCTGAAAATCCCACAAGGCCTGGTTTTCCCAGGATGAACCGGGAATCTCCGGCATCGCTACCCATTCAGCACCCCAGTAACAAAAACCAAGAACGCCGGGCGTTTCGCGAACTGTACGGTCTATCATCTGCATGAAGCGCAATTGTCCGGCAGCGCTGGCTCCGTACGCCGGAATACACTGCGATTCCAGTCCCAGCACATTGTGGGTCTGGTCTTTCCAACCGAGGGTGAAAGGATATGCGGTCTCTGCAAGCAACACAGGTTTTCCGATGCGCACGTGCAGTTTGGCCAAACCAAGGGCAATATCCGCGGTGTCCTTTCCATGCCAGATTGGGTAATAGCTCAATGCCGCAATATCGTAATCCAGTGATGCACGCTGTTGGAAGAACCATTCGGCGGCATCCAGGCCGGCATAGTGCAGAACAATCTGTGTTTGCGGACTTGCCTTGCGCGCTGCAGCGATGCCCTTGCGCAACAAGCCATGAAAACGGGCGGTATCAGCAGCTCTTCCATGCGGCCAGAGAAACCCGGCGTTGATTTCATTTCCTATCTGCACATAATCAGGGCGTGCGGCAGCCATCCAACTGGCGGTAAAAGCAAATACACTGTCGCACAGTGTTGGGTAATCGAGTGCTTGCCAGGCAGCGGGTAATCGCTGTTGTGCCGGATCGGCCCAGGAATCTGAATAGTGCAAACTCAGTATGGTTTTCATACCCAAGGCCCGCGCTTCTGCGCAAATTTCAACCGCGCGGGCAGGACTGTGAAATCCGGTTGTATCGGCATTCCAAACCCGCAATCTGATCAGGTTGACGCCAGCCTGCTGCATCGCCAGGAGCATATCCTTGGGTTCACCCTTGCCGATTTGCCACAATCTGCCGCTTTGGCGAATGGCTGGCAGGAAGGATACATCCACCCCGCGCAGCATGGTGTCAACCTGTCCCTTTGGCTGTGGATCAGCCCCGGGCCGGCAGGCTTCCGCCAATACAAGGAATATGAGGAGGGGCAAACCGATGCGCATCATAGCAAACACTGAGACAAATATGCTTCCGAACGAACCCTATTCCGCCCCGATTGTTCTAATTTCGAACCAACAAAATCAGTTACAAGACACTTATGGATTCAACACATCACCACGGCCAGAACGATGGCGCAGCCAAGTGCCCCTTCAGCGGCACCGCACCCAAACACACCGCAGGTGGCGGAACCGGTAACCGCGACTGGTGGCCCAATCAACTCAAACTGAATATACTCCGGCAGAACTCCGAATTGGTCGATCCCATGGATCCCGATTTTGACTATGCCAAAGAATTCCAAAGCCTCAACCTGGATGAGGTGAAGCAAGACATCGTCGACCTCATGACCACCTCGCAAGACTGGTGGCCGGCCGACTACGGTCATTACGGACCTTTCTTCATCCGCATGGCATGGCACAGCGCCGGCACCTACCGCATCCACGACGGCCGCGGCGGCGCCGGTTCAGGAACCCAGCGCTTTGCACCCCTGAACAGCTGGCCCGACAATACCAACCTCGACAAAGCGCGTTTGCTGCTGTGGCCGGTGAAACAGAAATACGGCCGCAAACTCTCCTGGGCCGACCTGATGATCCTCGCAGGCAACTGCGCCCTCGAATCCATGGGCTTCAAAACCTTTGGCTTCGGCGGTGGCCGGGAAGATATCTGGCAGCCGGAAGAAGACATCTACTGGGGTGCTGAAACCGAATGGCTGGGCGATAAGCGCTATACCGGCGACCGCCAGCTGGAGAATCCGCTCGGCGCCGTGCAGATGGGCCTGATTTACGTAAATCCGGAAGGCCCCAACGGCAACCCCGACCCCATTGCAGCCGCCCGCGATATCCGCGAAACCTTCGGCCGCATGGCCATGAACGACGAAGAAACAGTGGCCCTCATCGCGGGTGGACATACCTTCGGCAAAACCCACGGCGCTGCAGACGCTGGCAAATATGTGGGCCGTGAACCCGCTGCCGCCGGTATCGAAGAGCAAAGCATGGGCTGGAAAAACAGCTTCGGCAAAGGCAATGCAGAAGATACCATCACCAGTGGACTCGAAGGCGCCTGGACCACCACGCCCACCCGCTGGAGTAACAACTATTTCGAAAACCTGTTCGGCTACGAATGGGAACTCACCAAGAGCCCTGCCGGAGCCCAACAGTGGACGCCCAAGGGCGGTGCCGGTGCCGGAACCGTGCCCGATGCACACGTGCAAGGCAAAACCCATGCGCCGATGATGCTCACGACCGATCTGGCCCTGCGCTTCGATCCGGCCTACGAGAAAATCTCACGCCGCTTCTACGAAAACCCCGATCAGTTCGCCGACGCTTTCGCCCGCGCCTGGTTCAAGCTCACACACCGCGACATGGGTCCGCGCAGCCGCTACCACGGCAAAGAAGTTCCTGCTGAAGTGCTGATCTGGCAAGATCCCGTGCCCGCAGTGGATTATGCGCTGGTTGAAAGCCAGGACATCGCAGCCCTCAAGGCCGAAATATTGAACAGCAACCTCAGCGTGCAGGAACTCGTAAGCACTGCCTGGGCTTCTGCTTCCACTTTCCGCGGCAGCGACAAGCGCGGTGGTGCCAACGGTGCCCGCATCCGACTCGCCCCGCAAAAGTTCTGGGCAGCCAATAACCCGGCACGCCTGAGCAAAGTGCTCGATGCCCTCGAAGGCATCCAGACCCGCTTCAATGCAGCCCATGGCAACAAGCGCATTTCCATGGCCGATCTGATCGTGCTCGCCGGCTGCGCCGCCATCGAAAAAGCTGCCAAAGACGGTGGCTTCGATATCCAGGTGCCCTTTACACCCTGGCGCAACGATGCCGGCCAGGAACATACCGACGTAGAATCGTTCGCAGTGCTCGAGCCCCAGGCCGATGGCTTCCGCAACTACCTGAAACACGGTGCCGGCGGAACCGCTGAAGACCTGCTGGTAGACAAAGCCCAGCTGCTCACCCTGACTGCACCCGAGATGACAGCCCTCTTCGGCGGCCTCCGCGCCCTCGATGCCAACTACGACGGCTCGAAACACGGTGTGTTCACCCAGCGTCCCGGCACCCTGAGCAACGACTACTTCGTCAACCTGCTCGACTTCGGTACTACCTGGAAAGCCACAGGCGCAGACCAGCAGACCTTCGAAGGCCGCGACCGCAAAACCGGTGAAGTAAAATGGACCGGCACCCGCGTCGACCTCATCTTCGGTTCCAATTCAGAACTCCGCGCCCTGGCCGAAGTTTATGCCTGTGGCGACGGCCAGCAGAAATTCGTTCGCGACTTCGTGGCTGCCTGGAACAAGGTGATGAACCTCGATCGTTTCTAAGAAGCGGCGGCCCTTGTGGCCGCCCTCAGATTCCACCCGGACTTTCAACCCGCAAAAAAGGCGGCCCCTGCGGCCGCCTTTTTCGTTGAAGGCGCGGCGGCCATCAGGGCCGCCGGTTCAAAACCGCAACGAGCGGCTCACCGCGCGCGCGCGCTGGTGAACGGTATCGGCGTCGGGACCGATCACTGTCACATGCCCCATCTTGCGGAAAGGCTTGATCTGCGCCTTGTTGTAAAGGTGTATATACACCCCGGGAATCTCCATGGCTTCTGCAGCACCTTGGAGCTGGTAATCGCCGCTCAGACCTTCCGGACCGAGCAGGTTGATCATGGCAGCGGGAACGATAAGGTCGGTATCGCCCAGGGGCAAACCCGCGAGGATGCGGTTGAGCTGCTCGTACTGACTGGTATAGCAGGCTTCGATGGTATGGTGTCCGCTGTTGTGCGGCCGCGGAGCCGTTTCATTGATCCAGATATCA
>CANHTS010000146.1 GCA_947463435.1 Flavobacteriales bacterium
GTGCGCATTGAGCACCCGCAGTCGGTGGTGGACTCCATGCGTTATCGCAAGGAAAAGCGCGGGAATACTTTACCACCTGCTTCCTACAACCTGGTCGAACAGGCCAAGGGCCGTGGCGTATTCAGCTTTTGCATGTGCCCGGGTGGCATCATTGCACCTGCAGCCACCGCGCCCGGAGAGATTGTGGTCAACGGTTGGAGCCCCAGCAAGCGCAACGGATACTTCGCCAATTCGGGTTTCGTGGCAGCCGTAGACATGCCCGACTTCATGCCATGGAAAAACGAGGGCGCTTTGCAGGCACTGGCATTTCAGTCGCACTGGGAACAAAAAGCGTATGCCGCAACCGGCAGCCTGGCAGCGCCGGCACAGCGCATGGAAGACTTCCTCAACCAGCGCTTAGGCAAGGAACTACCCGAATGTTCCTATATACCCGGCATTGCACCGGTTGACCTGAACGCAGTACTCCCCGAACAAGTGCACACCTCCATGCGGCAGGCACTCCGGCAAATCGCGCGAAAATGGCCTTTGTACATACACCCCGATGCCGTGCTGGTTGGCGTAGAATCAAGAACATCATCTCCAGTGCGCATTCCCAGGGATAAGGAAAACTGCCGCCATCCGCAGATCAACAACCTCTTTCCCTGCGGTGAAGGAGCAGGCTATGCAGGCGGCATCATGAGCGCCGCGCTCGATGGTGTGCGCGTGGCGCATGCCTGTTGGAAGGAAAACAAATGAAGCTTAAACGGGCAAAGCGGTATTCCCCACCGTTTCGCCCCCTTTACTGCAAAGGCGATATGGCCCGGGTGTAGCTGGAAGACAACAGGCGCTATGGCAACACATTGTTTTTAACGATAGCCATTCAGCATCGATTTCACGACCTTCGCACCGTGTTTGCTGAGATCATTACCGTAGGAGATGAATTGTTGATCGGCCAGACTGTTGACACCAACAGCGCCTGGCTCGGAAGCGCCTTAAACCAACACGGAATCCGCATCAAAAAACGGTGTGCGGTGGCCGATGATGCGCATGAAATCAGACAGGCCCTGGATGCGGCTTTTGCCCGTGTGGATCTGGTGTTGATGACGGGCGGACTGGGTCCGACCAAGGATGATATCACGAAAAAGGTATTGTGCGATTATTACGCATGCGGCGAACGCGAGGACACCGAAGTGCTTGCCTTGCTGGAGCGCTATTTCCGCGACCGGGGGCGGGTGATGCTGGAAATCAACCGCGGACAGGCCGTATTGCCTGCCGCCTGTGAAACCCTGATGAACCTCCGCGGTACAGCACCTGGCATGTGGTTCGACCGCGACGGCAAGGTGCTGATCAGCATGCCCGGCGTTCCGTACGAGATGCAATACATCATGGAACACGGCGGCTTTCCGCGCATCCGCGAACGCTTCCGGTCTACACCTGTTACCCACCGCACCCTGACGGTAATCAACATAGCCGAGAGCCTGTTGAGCAAACACCTGGAAACGTTCGAGGCAGCTCTTCCGAAAGGTTTTAAGCTGGCGTATCTGCCGAACCTGAACCTCATACGCCTGCGCATCAGCACCGGCAGCGAACGGCGCGCCAACGACGAAGCAGCACTCGACACCGCTTTCCATGCATTGCAGGAGGCTTGCCGCGAATGGATGGTGGCGGCTGAAGACACCACCCCGCCTGAAGTCACCGCCCGGCTTCTGCTGCAGAAAAAGCTGCAGTTGGCTACTGCCGAGAGCTGCACAGGCGGCAACCTGGCGCATACCTATACCCTGATACCCGGCGTTTCCGCCACTTACAGGGGCAGTGTCGTGGCCTATGCAAACGACATCAAAAAGCTGCTCCTCGGAGTAAACCCTGCCGATATTGAAGCGTACGGTGCGGTAAGCGAACCCGTTGCCAAAGCAATGGCCCTGGCCGTTTGCCAAAAACTCGGAACCGACTGTTCCATCTCCACAACGGGCATTGCAGGCCCGGACGGCGGAACGGCTGAAAAACCGGTTGGCACCGTTTTTATTGCCGCTGCCCTGAACAGCAAAGTGCACAGCGAACGCTTCCGCTTCTTCGGCACCCGCGACCAGATTATCCAGCGCAGCACCTGGACAGGTTTCCACTTGCTGAACAGGTTGTTGGAATCGGAAGCCTGAAGTCGGCGCGCAATTGGGTAAAAAAACCGAACTTTGCGGCCCGAATCATGGCAGAGAAATCCATCCTGATGCCCAAAATGGGCGAGAGCATTGCCGAAGCCACCATCATCCGTTGGCTGAAGAAAGAAGGTGACCCGATCGCGCAGGACGAGCCCATCGTCGAAATCGCGACCGATAAGGTTGACAGCGAAATTCCTTCGACCGAAGCCGGTATCGTAGGGAAAATTCTGCATCCGGAAGGCGCCGTGGTGAAAGTAGGCGAACCCGTGGCCATGATCCTGACCGAAGGCGGAGCAGCAGCAGCTCCTTCCGCTCCGGCACCGGTGGCTGAGCCTACGCCGGTTCAACATATCCAGAACAGCGTGCAGCAGGCCCGTGAAGCTGCAACACCCGCAGCAGCCGGCAGCCGCTTCTATTCTCCGCTTGTACTCAATATTGCACGTACCGAAGGCATCGGCATGGATGAGCTGGAGCGCATCCCCGGTACCGGTAAAGAAGACCGCGTTACCAAAGCAGATATCCTCAACTACGTCAAGAACCGCAGTAACGCACCCGCAGCGGTTACTGCTCCGGCTTCAACACCTGCAGCGCCGGTTGCGCCCCGCGTGGAAGTAAAGTCAGCACCTGCGATCGCGGTGAACGCCGGCGACGAAATCATCGAAATGGACCGCGTCCGCAAGATGATCGCCGAAAATATGGTCCGCAGCAAGCAGATCAGTCCCCACGTGACCAGCTTCGTCGAAGCCGATGTAACCAACCTGGTGCAGTGGAGGGAGAAGAACAAGGGCATTTTCCAGAAGCGCGAAGGCGAAAGCCTTACGTTCACCCCCATTTTCATTGAGTGCATCGTTCGGGCCATCAAAGATTTCCCGATGATCAACATTTCGGTAGACGGCGACAAGATCATCCGCCGCCGTAACATCAATATCGGTATGGCCGCTGCACAACCCAATGGCAACCTGATTGTGCCCGTAATCAAGAATGCCGATACCATGAACCTCACCGGCCTGGCCCGTTCGGTGAACGACCTGGCGAAGCGCGCCCGCGAAAACAAGCTCACCCTCGACGAAATCCAGGGTGGAACCTATACCTTGACCAATGTCGGAACCTTTGGCAATGTGATGGGCACGCCGATCATTCCGCAGCCACAGGTAGCGATTATGGCAGCTGGTGCCATCCGCAAGAAACCGGCCGTAGTGGAAACACAGTACGGCGACGTGATTGCCATCCGCCACATGATGTTCCTCTCCCATTCTTACGACCACCGTGTGGTTGACGGTGCCTTGGGCGGACAATTCGTGCGCCGCGTGGCCGATTACATGGAACAATGGGACCCGAACCGCGAGGTTTAAACCACCGCCTGCATTTCACAAAGGCTGCAAGGTAGCAGCGATCGCATCGCGCAATGCCGGCTGAACCCCTTGTTCTTCGGCGTAACCGGGCCATCGCTCCACCACCTGCTTCACCCGATCGAACAAGGGTTTCCAACTTCCTTCGCGAATTTTCACAGTCATAGCCAGGGCCATCAAATCGGCGCGTGAGATATCCATGCGTTTCCCGTTGACGCTCAGGGCATGTCGGCTTACCCATACGCTGTCGGGACGGTAGGCGTGACAGATATCGTAAGCAGGAGCCAGTTTCCAGGGGCCGCCTTCTTCCATCAGAAATGCAAAGTTCTTGGTATGGTCGTCGCAGTTTCGCGCCATGACATTGAACGCCATACGGAGGACAATCTGTTCGGCGGCCTGAAAAGGAAGCCGCAGCGCACGGGCAGTATCCAGCAGCCCTTCATAGCTGTACGCCATGGTATCGTTATAATCCCAATGCTGCAGGGCACAAAGGGTTTGCATGTGGTGGCGTACAGCGCCTTCACCCCGGTCGAAACGGCGCGTCATGAAATGGGCGCGATCGTTCTCGATGAGCAAGCGTGAGGGCATCATCTCGATGCCGCAATCAAGGGCCATGCGGTAATAGGCCATTTCCACGCGACCGTAGCCGCTGCTGGCACCGAACTGCACATCGCTCACGCCGTCGAGTTTCAGGAGCCAGTGTTCGAAGCCTGCCGGCGCAGCTGTTTGCCCGGAGCGCAGGGCGCCTGTTTGGGGATTGTAGGCAATCACCGCCTTGGGTCTGGCACCACCGGCCGAGGTACCGATGCGGAGCAGGGAGCGCAGGCTTTGCTCACGGTCCTGGTCCAGATTGGCTTCAAAAGCTTGCTTTTCGGCCAATGCGGCCCGGCTTGCGTTTACCAGCGCCTCCACTGCTATGGCAGTTGCCTTTTGTTGATCTCTCCACATGGAAGGAGCAAAACGCAGCGCGCCCATGCCACGACTGCCCATGAAGCAGAGCAATTCGGCCGGGTTCATGCTGTCGCTGCTTCTGCCCTGTTGCTCCAGCCAGCGATGGATAAGGGCATGGCCATAGCGATCAGGCAGGGCATCGGCCAGGAGACCCGGAAGTCCGTGAAAACAGTCCCGGTGCGCGCGCAGTTCCGGAAAGGAATAAATGCGCTTCCGGGCATTCAGTGGCATGCGCAAAGGTGCCAGTTCAATGCCTGTTTCAACCCATTCGGGAGCATATTCGAAATCCGCCAGTTGGCGCTCTTCATCCCAGAACACCGCTCCAACGGTTCGGTTCCATATCCTTACTTCGGCGCTGCGCATGGCTTACCAATCGGGTTCGGCCGCCAGGGTATCGGGTGCGGCTGTCTTTCGCGCGCGACGGCGCTGTTTCATTTCGGTTTTGTACATGGCAATCGGACTTATTTCGGGCCTGACTGCCATGGCATCCAGTACTTCGAGGCGGTTCAGGGCCCGCAAGGCCTGCAGCAGCGATGGCAACATCACCGCTTCTCCCCGCTCCAGCAGACTCAAGGTGGAACGACCAAGACCAGCTTGTGCAGCCAATTCACTTTGGGTCAAGTTCTGGCGGAGGCGCTCCTGTTGGATGAAGCTGCCGATACGCCGGAGAATCTCGATATCTGTTTCCATATTACGCTTTATTATTCATGCATTCATACCGATTTTGCGTTTTAACGCCGTATTTATAAGACAAAGTTACAAATAACCATGGTATTTTCAAGATAAGACTGCATAATCATGCATTAAACGCATATTGATCCGTCAATGCATGCATTATCATGTACTGAAAGAAAACGGAGGCATTTCAAGATGCATCGCGGAAACGCGTAGTTTTGTCAGGCATGCACGTACTGAGCGATATACGTGAAGCCTGGAGGCATTCCAGGATGTACCGCGGATACGCGGTATTGCTGCTGCTTGCCTGGATAAAACAGCTGTTCTGGCCGGTTTGGCTGATCGATTCAAGGGAGTTTGCCCAGGCGGCGCTGAATCTTTGGAACGGGCATTGGTCTGCCTGCGGGGAATTGACCCTTTGCGGTCAGCACTGGCTGGAAGCCACTCGCCGAACGCCGGGCTATCCGGTCCTGATGGCCATCACCCTGCACCCGGCCATACTTGGATTGCTGCAATTGTTACCGGCTTTATCGGTTCCGTTGATGGTTCGGCAGCTGGGTGGAGTGCAGTTGCGCCTGGTATTGTTGCTGTTTCTCTTGTATCCGCTGCAGTTCTTTTACACAGCCTGGCCGATGCCGGAAATCTGGGTGCAGTGGTTATTGCTTTGGGGAATTGCCAGCTGGCAGCAAGGAGCATGGTTCCGGATTCCCTGGATTATCGGGGCCTTGGTGCTGCTCAAGCCGGTTTGCATGTTGTTGTTGCCTGTGAGTTTGTATCTGTTTATCAAAACCCGGGGAGGAAAGCGCTGGCTGCAACTCTTGCCGGTCTTGCTGCTTGCCCTCGTATCGCTGGTCAACCAACAGCGCACCGGCTGGTTGCATTACAGCAGCATGGGCGTGGAGAATGCATGGGAATACAACCGCCGTGCGGTATTGAACCGGGTGAATACGGAAACAGAGATCGCGCAATTGGACAGGCGCTATGACACATTGCTGGAGCGCATGACCTATCGGGAGCGCGCGCAGTGGATGCAACAACAGACCAAAGAGAAAATCATGGCCCATCCGGGTTTGTATGCCTGGCTGCACGCAAAAGGTAGCATGGCAGTTTTGCTCGATCCCGGGCGTTACGACCTGTTCGCTTTCCTGGGGGTAGCCTCGGGCAAGGGTTTCATGGGCATCAAGGAAACGGGTGCTGCTTACCTGCAACAACCCTGGCCTGTCTTGCTCTATCTAGTTTTTTTCATCTTGCTGCGGCTCGTCATACTCCTGCTTGCCTTGCGGGGTTTCCTCCAGCACCGGCAAAAAGCCGACGCCTGGGTAATGCTCGGTTTGCTTGTATTGTTCTGTGGCGTTGCCGGGCCGGTAGGCAGCGCGCGGTACCTGTTCCCGGTGGCGCCGCTGTTATTCCTGCTGGCGTGCCGGGGCATGAGGCGGAAGCCGGAATAAGCGGGAACCAACTACAATGGATGCATACAGCGCCGACACCCGCAGCATCAACACGAGCCATTTCGCCGCAGGCGTGTACTTCGCTACTTTTAGCAATGGAAGCCAGCGCATCACCCAGCGTGTGATCCGCAATTAATCCGAACCGGCACGCTCGCCAACCGGCAGCAATGCCTTCGTTTACAATTGACCAAAAGTCCCGCACAGAGGCGGGACTTTTGGTTTTA
>CANHTS010000147.1 GCA_947463435.1 Flavobacteriales bacterium
CCCATTCACTTCTCCATTTCTCCTTCTTCTTGCCTTGCATGGTAGCGCTGAAGTCGAGACGGTTGTAAGCGGGGTTCCGGTAATTGTTCCGCGCGCCGAACACGTTGTGCGGAATATTGAAGCCCTGCACCTGGTAAAGGTTGGTCGGGAAGGTTGCCGGCGTTCCGGTGCTGAACACAAAGCTGCCACCGAGCTGCCATTTCTTGTTCAGCTGATAACTCGCCACTACATACAGGTTGTGTGCACGGTCAAATCGGGTCGGAAACCAGCCGTTGTTGTTGATTCCATCCACGCGGCGCTCGCTGCGCGCCAGGGTATAGCTGATCCAGCCATTCAGTTTGCCGGTGCTTTTCTTAATGTAAAACTCCACACCGTAAGCGCGGCCACGGCCGTACAGCAAATCGGCTTCGATGTATTCATTCAAAAGCAGGTCGGCACCGTCGATATAATCCACCTGGTTTTGAAGGTCTTTGTAATACACCTCCACAGAGGTTTCAATACCGTCGTCTTTGCCAAAGTTCTTAAAGTACCCGGCTGCAATCTGATCGGCCAGCTGGGGCTTGACGTTATTGGTGCTTGGCATCCACACGTCGAGCGGTGAAGACGCTGCGGTATTGCTCAGGAGGTGCAGGTATTGCGCCATGCGGTTATAGCTTAGTTTAACAGAGCTCTGCAGCCCGGTCTGGTATTTGAATGCAAAACGCGGCTCAAAGTAATTGTAGAAGGCAATGCTCTTGTTTTGGCCAAATTCGCGCACACTCTCCAGTTCTCGGCGGAATCCTTGAATGGGCGCCGGACCGTAGTAATAGGCCTTGCCACGGCCGAGGTAATCAAAACTGCTCCAGCGCAGGCCGTAGCGCAAGGAGATGCGCTTGCTCACCTGTTGGTCGTTCGTGACGAACAAAGCGTTTTCCCAGCTGTAGCGATCAGGCAGGCTGAAGTTGAATGAACCGCTTGCCTGCTTGCTGATGGCGCGGCCGGGGCGAAACACGTAATACGTGCTCTGCCCGCCGAATGTCACCGTGTTTTTAGGATTGAGGTACCAGGTGAACTCCGGTTTCGCGCTGTAATTGAAAATGTTGCTGTACCAATCGAACGAATTGTCGCGGTCGCCGAAACCCAGGTTGTAATCGTATTTGCTGTAGAAATACGTGAGGTTCATGAAGAGCTTATCGCTGAAAACATGGTTCCAGCGTGTGCTCAGGGTGGTATTTCCCCAAATAAACTTTACCTGATCTCCTGCACCGAAGACGTCGTTGCCAAGGTAACCGGCGATATACAAACGATCTTTTTTGCCCAGGGTAAAGTTGGCCTTCCCGCTGAGGTCGTAGAAATTGAAACGACTGTCTTTCAACTCGGGTTGCGACGCCAGGAAGGGTTTCGCCAGCACATCGATATAGCTGCGGCGCGCGGCGACAACGAAAGATGCTTTGTCTTTTATGATGGGGCCTTCAAGGCTCAGGCGGCTGAAAATGGTTCCAACGCCTCCGCTTCCCTCCACTTCTTTCTTATTTCCGTCTTTGCTGCGCACATCCACAATCGACGACAAACGCCCGCCGTAATTGGCCCCGATTCCGCCTTTCACCAGTTGAACATCCTTTACAACATCCGGATTGAAGATGCTGAAAAAGCCGAAAAGGTGGCTGCTGTTGAATACCGGTGCTTCGTCTAACAGAATCAGATTCTGGTCTGTGCTGCCGCCGCGCACATTAAAACCGCTGCTGCCTTCCCCAACGGTACTCACACCGGGCAACAACTGAATGGAGCGCACCACATCTACTTCGCCCAGAAAGGCCGGTATCTTCTTGATCGCCTGGCCACTCAGCCGCTGGGTGCTCATTTCGATTTTTCGCACATTGTCGCGGCGCACGCTGGTGCGGATGGTGACTGTCTCCATGTCTTCCTCCTTCTTGCTCAACTCGGCAACGATGCTGGTATCACGCGACAGATTCAATTTCAACAACACAGGCTCGTAACCACCCATCGAAACACGCAAGGTGACAGGACCTGCAGGCAAACGGAGGCTGAAAAAACCATAGGCATTGGATGAAACACCGCCGCTGCCTTCTTCATGGCTGATGCTTGCGTTGATCAATTCTTCGCCGCTGGCAAGGTCGCGCACATAACCACTCACGTTGACCGTGGTCTGGGCGAAGCCTGGTAGGGCCATACAGACGGCGCAAAGGGGAAAAAGCGCCCACTTTCTAAACATATACAAGTGCAAAACAACACAAGGGGCGCTCCTGTTTTCCGGTGACGCTTCAGAATCAAGGGGTTTTCCGACGAAAATCTCTGTTGCAGGGATAAACCCAGGTAATCATGCGCAAGCGGCTGCGCTCAAAAAGCAGCCGCCAGCGGTAGGGATGGTCAGGGTGCCACAACTCTACCTTCCCTTCTGCCGGCAAGCTGTCGCTGAAGCGAAAAATCTTTTTTACGCCGAAACGACTTAAATCTTTGTTTAAAATATGCTCCCCGCTTTTGAGGAACAAGCGCAAGCCCCGCAGGTCGGCCTGCACCAATTGCAGGCTGTCTCAGTGGATTAAAAACCTGGTTGCGCCGTACCATAAACTGCCCGGCGATTGTTCACCCTTTGGCTAACACAATCGCTGCGGCGGCGTACGGCTGTCGGGACGGCCGAATTCTTGTTTCAAATCCGCAGCTGTACAAAAACTGCCAATATGACCGTTGATAGACAAAGAAAAAGGGTCGAGGAGATGCCCCGCTCGGATGTACCGGGTTGTATCCTTCACCGGAAAATGCGGCAAGCGGGCCGGATTCGGGTCGGGCATGGGCAGATCCCTGCAGCCCCAGAAGGGCAACAACAGCCATGCAGCGTAATGCAGTGGCGCGAAGTCTATCCTTACCTTTGCAGTGGCCATGCAGTTAAAAACTATTAACGCTTACCTTATTACGTCCGTTTGCGTCATTTTATTGGATGCCTGCGGACCTTCTGTTCCAAAGCCGGATCCGGATTTACCAACGGACACAAAAATTCAACTGGCGGCTTATCCGACCTTTTCAGCCGACAGTGCCTTTCAATACGTTGCCAAACAAGTGGCATTCGGACCGCGCGTGCCCAATACGCCAGAACACGCGCGTTGCGCCGCCTTTCTGCGCAACGAACTGGCGCGCTTCTGCGATACGGTAATCGTGCAGACCGCGCCTGATACAACCTACGACGGTACGCGCATCACGATGAAGAACATCATCGGCGTATTCAATCCGCAAGCCAAAAACCGGATTCTTCTTTGCGCGCACTGGGATACACGTCCGTTCGCTGATCAGGATCCCAACCGTCCCCGTGAGCGCTTTGACGGCGCCAACGACGGCGGAAGCGGCGTCGGCGTGCTCCTCGAAATGTCGCGCATCATGCATTCCCGCAAACCCGGCATCGGCATCGATATCGTGTTCTTCGACGCCGAAGATTGGGGCGATGCCAGCGGAAAGGTCGATCATTCCTATTGCCTCGGCTCGCAGTATTGGTCAAAAAATCCGCATGTACCCGGCTACAAGGCCATGTACGGTATTCTGCTCGATATGGTCGGTGGAAAAGACGCTCTCTTCGGCCTTGAAATGAACAGCGTGAGCAGCGCCCGTGAACTGGTGATGCAACTATGGGGCATTGCCGGACAATTGGGTTATGGCAAACATTTCGTCTATGCAGAGCGCGGACCGATAACCGACGACCATGTTTACGTCATCCACAACCTGCAGATTCCGATGGTAGACATCATCCAATACGATCCGGAAAACCGCCATCAGTTTGCAGACTACTGGCATACCCACAACGACAACCTGGAATCGGTCGCACCCGCCACCCTCAAAGCTGTCGGAGAAACCCTTGCCGCCCATATCTATACCGAAGACGCGCGATGGAAGACGCCCTGAAGCTCGATATCCTGGCCGTCGCCGCCCATCCCGATGATGCTGAGCTCAGTTGTGGTGGCACCTTGCTGTCGCACCACGCCCAAGGCTATCGCACAGGCATCGTCGATCTCACCCAAGGCGAACTCGGAACCCGTGGCGACGCAAACACCCGCATGGCCGAAGCAACTGCCGCCGCCGACATACTCGGCCTTAGTTACCGCAACAACCTGCGCATGGCCGATGGTTTCTTCCTGAACGACCGGGAACACCAGCTGGCCATCATCCGTGAAATCCGCAAGCTGCGCCCAGAAATCGTACTGGCCAATGCCATCCGCGACCGGCATACCGACCATGGAAAAGGCGCAGAACTGACTGCTCACGCCTGCTTTCTGGCCGGACTGAGCCGCATCGAAACCTTCGACGACGCCGGCAATCCACAAGCCGCCTGGCGCCCCAAAAACGTGTACCATTATATACAGGACCGACATATTATGCCCGACCTGGTAGTTGACATCAGCGCACATTGGGAGCAGAAGAAATCGGCCATTCTCGCCTATGGAAGTCAGTTCTGGACACCCGATGGTGGCGGACCGCAAACACCCATTTCCGGTCATGATTTTCTGTTGTTTCTTGAAGGTCGTGCCCGAGACATGGGCCGCAGCATCGGCGTAACTTTCGGCGAAGGATTCACGAGTGCCCGACCGCCGGGTATTACTGATCTCTTCCACCTAATTTGATTGTGGTGATGAAGGGTTGGGCGCAACCCCGCCAATGATTTTCCAGGCTGCGATAAGCCTTTGGCTTCGGCGGGGTCGGGCTATACGCTTCCAGCCGGCCGGCTTTGGCCAATGGCTGCCGCAACTCGGAATACAGATGAGCCGGCTCGGGCTGTACGCTGCTATCCCTTGCGCAGCTGACGCCGTTGAGATAGTGGATGATCAATGAAATTCGAGGATGGATGGTTTGCGCTGTACTCTGATGATTTTCAACGCGTTGGATTACCCAGGGCCGAGTATACGGAAGCTTGCACTAAAAATTTGCTTAAATTACATATTGCTCATATTCAGCGTTTTATGGCATGTGTTACGTGGGCCCATGGAAGCCTATGCCTTGTCAACAGCGCATGCATTATACCGCAGTGCCCTGTTGTTACCAAACCCTCGGCAGTATCACACGGAATGCGCCTTTTAATGTCGTTCTGTGTGTCCATCAGATTCCCTGGTTGATGAACAAAAGGGTTTTAAGGTTTTCTTTGGTGCAAGCTTCCGTATACTCAGGGATGGCAGCAATCAGAAAGACCAACAACCCGTTGAATATCAAACCTTTGTAACACAACCCTCCCCGTAACCAAGGCTGGCATCCACCCCAAATCAACCCGATAAAATCAATACGGACGCTTCGTCCCCTTTAACCCAAATGCTTCAGGGCTTCCCGCACACTCAGTTTGGGTAATGTATGCCCTGCAACAAATCGACGCACCCAATCAGCGTCTGTCCGGGCGTATTGCCGCAATGCCCAGCCGATGCCCTTCTGGAGAAAGAACTCCTTCGATGCGGCATGTGTCAAAATCAACTCACCCAGCAAGACTGGATCTGTATACTTTTTATAGGATAACTGAAAAATGAGTGCCGTTCTGCAATTCCACATTTCGCCACTTGTATTCAAGCGACGGGCTTCTTCGGCGCGCGTTTCAGGCTGTAACCGCAAAAGCCATTGTCCGACAAGATTAGAGGCAATGTAATCAACCGTATCCCACCAGCTCTTTTCGCGAATCATCGCCAACATCAAGGCATAACTGTCTGCTGTCCAATTCTTTTTACCAGCTTCCAGCAGGTTCATGGCTGCATACTGAAACTCGCGTTCCGGCAGATTCCAAAGCCAAACCGCGGCAGCGTGCACTTCATCGATAGTCCAACGCTTTGCGTCTGATAAAACCGGTTTCATGCAAGCTGCGCGCTCGGGCTTTTTCAATCCGATAAAAGGAAAGAGGTGCTTCATGTAGGCCTCCATAGCCGGGGCCTGTCGTGGATCCGCTGATTCACGGAAAGACGTCTGAAGGTTCTTTAAGACCTCCAGCAACGCCGGATGGGGTTCAGAACCTTTCAAAAGAAGAGAAGAAGAAGTTGCCTTCTATGGCAGCATTCTCATCGCTGTCGCTGCCGTGGATGGCGTTGGCATCGATACTCTTCGCATACAGATTGCGGATGGTTCCTGCGTCTGCCTTCTGCGGATCGGTAGCTCCAATCAGCTTGCGGAAATCTTCTACCGCGTTGTCTTTTTCAAGGATGGCAGCGTAAATGGGACCGCTGGTCATGAAACTTACCAGGTCGTTGAAGAAAGGACGCTCGCGGTGGATGCCGTAAAAATCACCTGCCATCGCTTCGCTCAGACGGGTGTACTTCAGGGCAACCACTTTGAATCCGGCCTGGATAATGTGGTCGAGAATTTTACCGGCATGACCGTTGGCAACGGCATCCGGCTTGATCATGGTAAATGTGCGATTGGTGGCCATATAGAACATCGCCCTTTCAGCAAAAATCGTGCCTCAGTGGCCGTTGTCAGGCTATCTTTTGCAATTTCTCATTTCTTTTCCCGGCAACCAACCACCGAACAGATCGGACAAAGCTCGGGCTTATGGCCGCGTGCCGGACAAAATCGACGCCCGTAAAAGATAATTTGCAAATGCAGTTTGTTCCAGGTTTCCTTCTGGAACAAGCGCTTGAGATCGCGCTCCGTCTCTTCCACATTGCGCGCCGCGCTCAGCCGCCAGCGGTAAGCCAGCCGGTGGATATGCGTGTCAACCGGAAACGCCGGGTGGCCAAAAGCCTGGCTCATAACCACGCTCGCAGTCTTATGCCCCACGCCCGGCAAGGCTTCAAGCGC
>CANHTS010000148.1 GCA_947463435.1 Flavobacteriales bacterium
GCAAACAGCCTGGGATGCGGATACGGTCATGCAAGCCGTAGCCTCGCTGCCCGATAAGTACAGGATCATTATCAACCTGTACGCCATCGAACAGCGTTCCCATAAGGAGATCAGCGAACTGCTGGGCATAGCCGAAGGCGCTTCCAAGAGCCAGCTAAGCCGGGCACGGGCCATGCTCCGCGAAGCCTTGCATAAAAAATGAAACCCCATGCCCGATAAAGGCAGAGAACCACATATCGACCAACAGCTGCGCCAGGCATTAGGCGGGCAGGCGTTCCCGACACCGGAAGGTTCGTGGGACCGCATTGCCCAAAGCCTCGACCGCCGCGCACGCCGCAAAGCCTGGTACCTGCGCTCGGCTGCGGCATTGGCAATCCTGCTCATCGGCAGCGGCTTGTGGTTGGCAATAAACAGTAAGGAGTCTGGTATCAAGCCAACAGCGGTGGTTCAAAACACACCCTCAGCTCAGCCGCCGGCCGTCTCCTCCCCTGCCCCGGCCATTCCACCTTCCGTATCGAACAGCCTGAAGCCCGAAACGGCTAAAACCACTACAGCAGCCAAATCTTCCGGAGTTATAGCCCGTTCAAAACCGGGTTCACCGGCCGACGGAAGCCGGCAGCAACAGCCAGATCAGGCCGATCGCCTGCCCGGTGCCAACAACAATGGCTCAGGCAACACAAGCGAAAAACCTGAGCATTCAGCCAACGACGTTTCCTTCCTGATTCCGGAAGGTTTGCCGATGCAGCGCAACGTTCTGCCACCAGCGGCGCAGCGTTCGATTGAAAACAGCCAACAATTCGCACTCAACATACCTTCGCCGCGCCGCGCCATGCAGCAGCAACCCGCGTTGCGCTTAGGCATCGGCAGCACCCCGGCTTATACACTCGATGTGCTGCAAACCGCCGCACAACAGGCCGGATTCCTGCACCAGGATTATATAGGTATCCGCCGCGCGCAGGAAGTTCCGGTTGCAGCCCTCAGCACCGGTCTCGACCTGAGCCTGCGTTTGCGCAAAGGATGGATCATCCAGACAGGAGCCTGGCTGCAGGAATACAGCATCAGCCAGCGCTACAATTACAGCATCGTCAATATCCCCTCTTACCGCGGCGGCGTAACCGATATCTACGGCAACAAGCTGATCGAAGCCTATTTTACCAGCGCCAATCCGGAACAGGTTACCTATACCGGCCGCAGCCGTTACCGCTCGCTGCGCATTCCAATCCAAGCCGGTTGGAGCCATTCCATCGGCAACGGATTTGATGTGGTGGGCCTCGGCGGATTGAGCAGCGCCATCCTGCTCGAAGAATCAGGCAAGCAAATCAATTATTCCAACCTCAGTCTGTCGAACAACCCGCTCCTGCGCATGCGCAATGTGCAATGGTCTGCGCTGCTGCAGGTAGGTATGGAAAAATCACTGTACCGCAATATCTGGCTCGGCACTTCCCTGCGTTGGGAAGCTGCCCTGCACAACCGTTATATCCAGGGTTCACCGCTGCGCAGCATGCCACAGCAGACCGGTATTCAGTTCAACCTTCAATACCGTATTTACTAATCTATGACCGGTATGAACAAAAAACGGAGTAATTTGCTCGAACAGATGAAGCGCTGGCTGGTCATGGCATGTTTCGCTTGCCTGGTTCCTTTGCAGGGGCAGGTGGCGGCGCCATTGGCCGAAGGGCTGCGCGGTGCGGCCAAGGCTACCTGGCAGGAAGGCAATGACGTCTATGTACTCTATGCCACCGACAATACAGCTTTCCAGGAAAAATACGAAGTAGCGCGCTGGAACGGTTTGTACTGGACGTACTATCCGGGCCTGAATGCGCCTTTCATCGTCACCTCCGACCAAGGCAGTTACCGTTTCACTTCGGTAGCGGTATACAGGGATACACTATACGCAGGCGGGAGGCTGGCCGACGCTACTTCCGCTTTCCCCGTAAACCATCTTTACCGCTGGAACGGCCAGGCCTGGGAAGTGATAGGCGGCGCCATCCAGACACTCAACAACGGCATCAGCGATATGCTGGTTTACCAAGGCAAGCTGATTGTAGCCGGATTGTTCGACGAAGCGCAGGGCAAAACCGCTTCCAATATCACCCAATACCAAAACGGAATATGGTCGTATATCGGACCATCGAGTACCGAGCAAGGCACTAATGGCCGCATCCGCGATCTTTTCGTTCACGACGGCCGCTTGTACATCGCCGGAGAGTTTAACCTGGTTGGCCAGAATATTACGGGCAATACCGCCTTTTGGACGGGAACGATCTGGGGCGGCATAGGCAATCCATTCCAGGGATACACGATTCAACTTGCGGCCACCGGCGATACGCTGTTTGCCCTGGGCATTGAATCGGGTTCGGCGCGTGTGAAACGCTTCACAGGAACCGGATGGATTGACCTGAAGGACAGTTTCAGCAGTCTGAATCGCTTCGAACCGGAGCATATCAACGGGAAATCAGGTCAACTGGTATTAAGCGGAACTTTTCGCTCAGGCAGCACAGATGCACCGGTATTGCTATTGGAACCTGCGTTGCGTATGGTTTCAATGCCGGTGAACGGAAACGTAAATGGCGTTCATTTCTTTGGTAGCCAAATGCTGGTGTATGGCGCTTTCAGCCAACCGGCGCCGGCCATCTTCAATTGGAAGGAAGGCCATGCACGGATTAGCGGAGTTGTATACCACGAATTGCAGGAAAATTGCCTCCGCGATGCCGGAGAAAAAGCCCTGGGCGGCAGGATGGTCATCGCTACCAGCGGTGCCAGACAATTGGCTGCCATTGCGGATACGGCCGGTTATTTCGAATTGTTTGTTCCGGCCGGAACCTGGTTGCTCAGCGCCGGACCGCGCAAATATTGGAGCGCAGCCTGCGGCGACCCGCAACTCAGCCTGAATCCAGGCGATGTGCGGTATGTGGAACACGGCCTGCGCCTGGCTCCGAACCGGAACGACATGCGGGTGAAGCTCAATGCAGCCAATCCGCTGGGTGCCGACGCCGATGGCCGGCTGCGTTTTGAAATCGTATTTGAGAACCTCGGCTCTACGGTTATCAGCGGCGCCACCGTGCATTTCACCCACGACGGAAGGATGCAGCAGTTCCGCAGCGAACCGCAGGCAGCCAACTACCAGAACCCTGAAGCGGTATGGACGGTTGACAACCTGCAACCCGGAGAGCGCCGGCGCATCCGCCTCAGCCTCTTCCCTCCTGCCGGCATAGCAACGCACCTGCTGCAGGTTTCGGCTGTGCGGACGGGCAGTTTGTTCACTGCGTCTGACCTCGACCTCAGCGATAACCGCGATTCGGTGCGCTACCAAAGCTTCACACCCGGAGCGGATGGCAATGTGAAATCGGCTACGCCGGAAGACCGCATCCTGCCCGGCACCGAGGAAATCGTTTACACCATCCATTTCCGCAACAACGAAGGCTACAAAACGGCCCGCTTCTCGATCACCGACACGATCGATGTCAACCTGCCTTTGCAATACCTTGAAACCGTATCCTGGAGCCACGACTACCGCCTGCGTGTGGTAGATGGCCGCGTGGCAGTATTCACGATGGATCCGGGCGTATTGTATCCCTACGAGCAATCCGACACCCTCAGCCGCGGCTGGTTCTCCTACAAGGTGAAGGTGCGCAAGGGCCTGGCAGTGGGCACCAAAATTGAGAATACCGCACAGATTGCTTTCGACAGCTACGGCCGGCGCCGCACCAATACGACGGTGCATACCTATTTTGATCCGACAGTCGGCCTTGTACAGCCTGAGTATTTCAGCGGGCTGCGCTTTTACCCCAACCCAACAGCCGGTCGCCTGCATGTGCAAAGCCTTCTTGGCAGGGCACAGACCTTTACCCTGAGCGGTATAGACGGCCGGAATTGGTTGACCATCCGACTGGAAGGCGGTGCACAACAAGACCTTGAGATCGGCCATTTGCCGGCCGGCGTATACGTGCTCCGGGGCGAAGGCGAAAGCAAGAAGATTATCAAGCAGTAGCGGCGACCCTCGTGGTCGCCAACACAGCCCACGCATATTCCCCAACCCCTACCGCGCCTTTCAAAAACAACGCGATACCTGTGATGATGCCAACCACCGGGGTCGCCGGCGCAGGAATCAGGGCATCAAAGCCTTATTCAGGTTGGGTTGTGTGCTTAATTTTGGAAACAGCCAGGATGCTGAACCGTATTTTCTTTTTGTTAGCGGCCGGATGCCCCGCCGTGTATTTATCCGCCCAGGATCGATTGAACACCTTGCTGGTGGAAGACAACCATGGCCGTATAAGCTGTGTTGTTGCCGACAGCAGCGCCGGAGAACCGAATGCATTGCTGGCCAAATGGAAACTAACATCAGGCGTCAAATCTGTCCAATGGGATTACCGGCTGGTGTTTTACGGCGCACCCAACGATGCGGAGTATGGCAAACAATGGAGCCTGCCCCGGATCGGCATGGAAGAGGCATGGAATCAAACGACCGGTGGGCTTACGGCAAGCGGTGATACGATTGTGGTTGCGATCATCGACCGCGGCTTTGACATCCAACATCCCGATCTGCTTCCCAACCTCTGGATCAACCACGGAGAAATTCCCGGGGATGGCATCGACAACGATGGCAACGGGTTTGCAGATGATTACCACGGATGGAATTTCACAGAGGATCGACCGGAGTTTCCGGAGGATGATCACGGCACCTCGGTGGCCGGAATAATCGGCGCGGTGGGCAACAACAACATGGGCATCAGCGGCATCAACCAGCGCGTCAAATGCATGTTGTTCCGCACGGAAAGGGTCAGCGAGGTCATCAAAGCCTATCAATACATCATTCAGCAGCGGGAATTGTACGCAGCAACCAACGGAAAAAAGGGCGCCCTGGTGGTGGTGGTCAATGCTTCGTTCGGCGTGCCCGGCATTTTCTGCCATGAACAACCGGTTTGGGGCGGCATGTTGGAACAACTGGGGCGGACCGGCATCCTTACCGTGGCCGCCACCGGCAATGAAGCGGTGGATATAGATGCAGTCGGAGACATGCCTGCCACCTGTAACAGTCCATTCCTGCTGGCTGTTATGGCTACAGACCCGAACGATTCGAAGCAGGCCTCCTCGGCATACGGCAAACAATCGATAGACCTTGGCGCTCCGGGCGTACAGGTATTCACCACCAAACCCGGGGCTGCTTACGGGTATTTTTCCGGCACCTCTGCCGCGACACCGCATGTGAGCGGTGCGGTGGCCTTGTTGTACAGTTTGCCATGCAGCGCCTTGGGGGAGTCGATCCACCGTTTTCCGCAACAGGCGGCACTGGCCGTTAAGCAGGCCATCATGGAGGGTGCAGCGCAGTTTGAACAACTCGACCAATACTGTGTTCGCGGTGGCCGTTTATCGGTGAGCCGGAGCATGGATGCGTTGCTGCAAACTTGCCAGACAGCAAACAGCTACCCATCCATCCGCCTGGACCGGATCTTCCCAAATCCTGCCGCCGGCGATGGCATCGTGGTGGAATACACCGCCGACGACAGCCTGCCATTGCGCTGGCAGATCAGCAACAGCCTCGGCCAGGTTCTGAGAATGCGGGAACTGCCGGCCCCGAATGCCTGGTCGGCGAAGCGGCTCTATATCGGGCTGGAAGGCCTGCCGGATGGTGTTTATTGCCTTTCCCTGTTATCATCCGGAGCCGCGGGCAGACAATGGTTTGTAAAGCAATGAACCGGTGTTTGAACCGGCAATCGGGGCGAAGCAGCGAGGCTTGAAAACAAACAGGCCATTGAGGAAACCCCAATGGCCTGCGTGTAAAATTCAATCAGAATGTTTCCTGAACGATGTTCGGCTTAATACTCGTACATCATGGAAGAGCCAATGTTTTGGCCGGGGAGGTCGGTGATGAGGCGCGTCTTGTTGTTGCTGCGCAGCAGCTTCACAACCGGAATGGCTTCCACCGTTTGTGCAGAAACTTTACCACCTGAAACGGTGTAAGCTGTGCGTGCATTCACTACCGCCAGCGCGAGCAGGTTGCCGTCGTCACCGGCGCCGTTGGTGCGGCCGATCTGGGCCCAGCTGCTGCCGTTCCACTTCCTGAAAATCACTTTGTTGGGACGGCTCTCGTGGAGATCGCCATCGATGGCGCGGAAATCGCCTACTTCGATGATGCCTGTGGTAGCGTCTTCGTCACCTGTGCCATTGTCGGTCACGAAAAGGGCGCTGTTGGCAGTTGCGATGCCGACATTCACGAAAGAAGGCGTCCAGATGGCTTCGCGGGTTCCGTTGGCGTTCGTACCAAAAGCGAAAGGCACTTTGGCTGTCCAGTTGGTGGTCGCAAAAGCGAAAGCATGCAGGGCATCACCGTCTTTTCCACCGGTGGTGTTGTTGTTGGTACGACCGAAGTGACCGGCACCGGTCTGATCCCAACGCTGGAAGCCGATGCGGCCGCGGTTCACATTGCCGAGGTCGTTCCAGATGGTCACAGTTTTAGCTGTCTGGGCAGCATGTGCTGATTCGTTGAGCAAACTGGTTGCACCTTCCGCCCAATTCGCTGTAACGCTGATGGAGGAGCTGCCTGAACGGAAATTCAGCGCTGCATCGCTTTGTTTGTTCTTGAGTTCTTCTTTCCCGCAGGAAGCCAGAACCGCCGTGGCCAGGATAGCCGACAGGATGAGGGATTGATTTTTCATAAATTTTGTTGAATAAATGGTATTTCAAATATCCAGTAATAAAACAGCCGAAGCCACCCTGTTTCAGGCTGCTTGTACCCTA
>CANHTS010000149.1 GCA_947463435.1 Flavobacteriales bacterium
CATGCATTCGGGCCACGCCGCGGTGGGATTTGTTATTCGTGTTATTTGTGCCGCTGCTGTGCAGCTCATTCCGCCCAAAACCCATCGTTCCAGTGACATGTCGCTGCTGTGCAGCTCGAGTCCGGTGGAATTCATCGTGTTATGGACATGTCGCTGCTGTGCAGCTAGGGTCCGGTGAATGCATTGTAACATTGAGCAACACCAAACAATGCGCTTGAGCTGCATCGCAGCGATAAATCACTAGAATTCACGGAACGATGCGCCCGAGCTGCGCAGCTGCGGCATCATCCGGTACCATGCATTCGGGCCACGCCGCGGTGGGAATTGTTATTCGTGTTATTTGTGCCGCTGCTACGCAGCTCGTTCCACACGTACCCCATCGTTCCAGTGACATGACGCTACTGTGCAGCTCGGGTCTGGTGGTTTCATCGGGTTATGGATATGTAGCTGCTCTGCAGCTTGGGTCGGGTGAATTCATTGCATAGCGCTATTCAGCAACAACAAGAAACAATGCGCTTGAGCTGCATCGCAGCGACACATTACTACGAACTCACGGAGCGATGCGTCTGAGCTGCATAGCAGCGGCATGTTCTTCTCCGAGCTGCGCCGCAGCGCCATATCACCGACTAGTTAAACCTTATCGTTCTAGCCGGGCTCAGGCGCGTTATAAGCGTGGCTGGCAAAAAGAGGACGAGCAGGATGAGCACGAAGGTGATGAGGTTAACCAGCAAAACCTGCCAGGGAATAACTTCGACCAGCACGCGATCAACATAATAGGTCTCCTTGGAGAGGCGGATGAAGCCGTAGGTGTCTTGCAGCCAGCAGAAGCCGAGGCCAGCGAGGTTGCCCAACAAGAGACCGAAGAGGATGATATAGGCGCTGTGAAAGAGAAAAATGCGGCGGATGCCTGGGTTTCCAGCGCCAAAGGCTTTCAGCAGGCCGATCATGTTCGTGCGCTCCATGATGAGGATGAGCAGGGCAATGCACATGTTGATGGCCGCCACGAGGATCATGAGGGCAATGATGATTTCCACATTCGTATCCAGGTAGCCGAGCCATTCGAAGAGCTGGGGCTGCTGCTCGTAAATACTGAGCGCACGCAGGCCGGGCGGCACAAGTCCGTGGATCTGCTCGGTGGCTTCCTGCAAGGCCGCGGCATTGCCCTGGAGGTATTCCGGCCTGAGGTGCACGTCCCATTGCGTCATGGCCTGTCCGTTGCGGAACACCTGTTGCAACAAAGGCAGGGAAGTATAGGCCATGAGGCGGTCCTGCTCCTCCAGACCCGTATCGTAGATGCCGGAGATGCGGGGTCCGACTGCCGTGCTGCGGTTGTTGCCGCTGCTGTCGCTGCGTATGAACAAGACGCGCAGGCGCTCGCCCGTCTTGAGGTTCAGCCGCTTGGCGGTATAGGCGCTGATGAGCACTTCGGCCTTGCCGGGGTCCGGACTGTAGAGCGGCAGCCGTCCTTGTACGAGCGATTGCTGCAGAAATCCCCAGCGGTAATGCGTGTCGACACCCTTCAGCACGATGCCGTCGAGGTCTTCCTCGCCCTTGATGATGCCGGGTTTCTGGGCAACAGCCGAAACATTGGCTACCTCAGGCCGGCTGCGCATCTGCTGCCCAAGGCCGGGATCGTACAGGAAAGGCACCTGCTCCAGGCTGTTGGAATTGTTCATCGCATTGATGACCACATGCCCGCTGAAGCCGGTGATCTTTTCGCGGATGCCGCTGCGGAAGCCGGCAACGGTGGCCAGAGAAATGAGCATCACCGCTACGCTGAGGGCAACTCCTGCCGTGGCCAGGCGCACGATCAATTTTGAGAACGATCTTTGCTTGCTTAAGAAAAGCCTGCGCGCGATAAAAAAAGGCCAGCCGGACATGAACACCTTGAAACTGCTACTAAATTGGACTTCAAAGATGCGACAAAATTCCCTGCCGCTATTCCTGTTCCTCGGAACCTCCTGGCTTGCTGCCCAGCCCGGCAGCGACATGCGCAAGGTGGTGATCCCGCAATACGGCGGGGGCACGATGACCCAGCCTCCCATCCGCACCGGAGCTGAACGCACCGAACAGTGGTTTCCGCTCCTGAAAGGCAAGAAACTCGGATTGGTCGTGAACCCGACCTCGCGTATCGGCAACACCCACCTGGTAGACAGCATCCGGCGCAGCGGCCACCAGATCACCCGCATCTTCGCTCCCGAACACGGCTTCCGCGGTGAAGCAGCAAATGGCCAAAAAGTGAGCAGCGGCGTCGACGAGGCCAGCGGTCTGCCGGTTGTGTCGCTCTATGGCAAACATTACCGCCCTTCGGCTGAGGAAATGCTGGGAATCGACCTCATGATCTTTGATATTCAGGATGTGGGCGTGCGCTATTACACCTATATCAGCACCCTCCACCATATCATGGAAGCCTGCCGCGACGCGGGTATTACGCTGCTCGTGCTCGACCGGCCCAATCCGAACGGCTATTACGTGGACGGTCCGATGCTCGACCCGGCTTTCAAGAGCTTCGTGGGCATGCATCCGATACCGCTCGTGCACGGGATGAGCGTGGGCGAACTGGCGCGCATGATCAACGGCAAGGGCTGGCTGGGCGGAAAAGATACCTGCCGCCTGCAGGTGATTCCCATGCAGTTCTATCACCACAACCGGCGCTATAAATTACCCGTTCCACCCTCTCCCAACCTGCCGAATATGGAATCGGTGCGTTTGTATCCTTCGCTCGGCCTCTTCGAAGGCACGGTGATGAGCATCGGCCGCGGCACCGACTTCCCCTTCCAGACCATCGGCGCGCCCTGGATGAAAGAAGGCAGCCTGAGCTATACGCCACAAGATATCGCAGGCAAGGCCATCAATCCGCCTTTCAAGGCACAGCTCTGCCACGGACTCGACCTGCGGGAATTCGCGCGGGGATATCTGGAAACAGCCGGACAACTCTACCTGGATTGGATCATCCTCACCTACAAGGAATGCCCCGACAAGGCAGCGTATTTCAATCCATTCTTCGATAAGTTGGCAGGCGGAACGGGCCTCCGCACAGCCATCGTCGCCGGAAAAACGGCGGAAAGCATCCGCGCCGGCTGGCAACCTGCGATCCGGCAATTCCTGAAGGAACGCCAGCAGTATATGCTCTACGATTGGATTCCCGGAGCGGGTTTGCAGGATTGAGGTTTATTGACATTTCGCCCCTGCGGGGCTATTAATGTGTCGCCCCTGCGGGGCTCAGTATAGGTGCTTATAGTAACGATGCGGCAGCTTCGGTGCCGGCGAAGTAGGCGGTGGTCCAGGCCGCCTGGAAATTGAAACCGCCTGTGATGCCGTCGATGTCGAGCACTTCACCGGCAAAGTAGAGACCGGGCCAATGCCGGCTTTCCATGGTACCGGGCTGCAGGTCGTCGAGCGCGAAACCGCCGGCGGTAACGAATTCCTCCTTGAAGGCGCTCTTCCCTTCCACAGCAAAACGATGGTTGAGCACGGTTTCGACGAGGCGGTTCTTGTGTTTCTTGCCCAATTCGGCAAGGGTAATGGTTTCAGAAATCTCAATTCCTTCAAGCAAATAAGCCCAGAAACGCGCCGGGATGCCATGCGGAACCTGGTTGTGGCAACGGCGCTTGGGGTGTTCGCGGATGGCCAATTCAAGCCAATCGCGGAATTCAACCTCGCTCAAGGGCAAGAGTCGGGCGTAAAGATTGAAACGGTAACCGGATGCTGCCAGCTCGCGCGCCATCCAGGCCGAACAGCGCAATACGGCCGGGCCGCTGAGTCCCCAATGCGTGATGAGCATCGGACCGCCGAAGGTTTGCTTCTGACCTTCGGCGCGCAGGGTCACTTCGGACAACGACAAGCCGCTCAGCGCATGCAAGGCCGGTCCGCCTGTGTGAAAGGTGAAAATAGAAGGCAATGGCGGTACAATGGCATGGCCCGACAATTCAAGGAAAGCGTACTGAGACAGCTTGGGCAAACCGCCGGGAGCGACGATGACGCGGGCGGCATTGATTACTTGCTCATTGTCGAGGTGAACCGTGAAGCCCTTGGCCGTTTTTTCAATCTTCGCCACGCCGTGTTTGGTGCGCACCGACACGCCATTGGCCCGGGCGGCGTTTTCGAGGGCCATGGCAATATGTTCCGACTGATCGCTTTGCGGGAACATGCGTCCGTCGGATTCGGTCTTGAGCGGCACGCCGCGCGATTCAAACCAGTGGATGGTTTCTTCCACACCCCAGCGCTTGAAGCGGGGTTTGAGGAAGGCGCCGCCGCGCGGATAACAGGCGGCAAGGGCGGCAGGCGAGCGGCAGTCGTGCGTGACATTGCAGCGCCCGCCTCCACTGATAATGACTTTACTCAGGGTGCGGGCTGACTTTTCCAGCAGCCATACCTTACGACCTGTTTCGGCAGCGTGGATGGCGGCGAAGAAACCGGCAGCCCCTCCTCCCATCACCAGGATATCGACGTCGGTCTGTGTGTTCAGGGACGGATGCGTTTGAAGTTGCGGAATTCACCCGGGCGCCAGCCGCTGAGCTTTTCGATGGCGTACAGAAGCCGCTGTTTGAAACCAAAGCGCTTGCGTGTAGGGTCGGCGCTGAAAGCCCAGTTGATGCGGGCGATGCGTTCCAGCATCACCTGCGGGTGCCGGCCTTCGAAATGCCGCAGCGAATCGATGGCGGAATAATCGAAACTGCCGGCGTCGGCAATTTCCTGCACATAGTCGTCGGCATGCCAGAAGCGGGAACTCTGCACCAGCTTCTGCGTCTGCGCTTCCGGATGCTTCACCCAGCCGTAATGGTAAACCGTACCGCCGCTGTCGCAAACCCGGAGTTTTTCCTTGACATGTTTGCGGAAGCCCTGGGCGTCCATGTAAGATCGGATATCAGGGTTGCGGCGGATGATGCGCACTTCGTGCCGGTACCAGCGCCGCGAATCGGCCACATAGTCGTAGCTGCCGTAGAAATGCAGGTAGCGAAAAAGCAATCCTTCCACCACTGGGTTCTCGGCATGGGCTTCCATGGCGTTGCGGAGAGCAGGGTAATCGGCTTCGTGCAGGCATTCATCGGCCTGGATATAGACACACCAGTCGGCTTCGGGATTGCAAGCATCGAGGGCTTTGTTGGTTTCGACGGCCAAGACGACACCGCCCTTGCGTAGGGAATCATCCCATACCGTTTCAATGATGCGGATTTTGGGCGAAGGAAAGCTGCGCACGTAAGCGAGCGTCTCGTCTTCGCTCTTCCCCACGGCGATGATCATTTCATCGACCAGGGGCAAGACGGACTCTACAGCTTCGCGGAGCGGATAATCGCCCTGAACCACATTGCGTGCGATGGTGAATCCGGAGACAAACACGGGGGCGAAGATAAGGCTGGCCGCAAGCTCTCAGGTGACCGCGCCGGAAGCCGATTCCTTATATGTCAGGAGATTCTTGCGATTCACTCCCATGCCTTGTTGAAAGCGTTGCCTGTACCGCAGGGTCAGGCGCCGGGTTTCCAGTGCGGTAAAGGCTGTGAAAACATCGAGGTTCAGTTCCGTCTGTTTGCAGCCTCCATCGAAAGGGGCACTTCAAAGGTAGACCGTAGATGCCAGAGCACTGTCAAGTTGTACAGAACACCCGCACGGCAACGCATGTTCCTGCAGACAGTAACAATACACAGCATTTCAATGAATATCCTACCACTTCTACGCACAAGGATATTCCGGAACAATGGCAAATGTTGAACTTGCGCGCAACAACAACCATGAGTACATTCCGGCAGCATTCCGGCAGTGACGAGCTCCGCATCATCCGTTCCGCTGAAACCGGCGGTGAGGGTGTCACGGAACTGGAATTCCGCATGGCTCCGGGAGGCACCTGCGGCTTTCATTTCCACAAGCAGTTCATCAAGACTTTGCTGCCGGTGGAAGGTACGCTGGCTTACCTGCGAAAGGGGCACGACCTGCGCTTGCTGCGTCCGGGCGACAGCCATAGCATTACACCCGGCACCCTGCACCGCTATTACAATCCCGGCACCGGCTTCATCCGATTCCGCGTGAGGCTGGAGCCCGGGCATCCGGGTTATGAGCAGGGCTGGATACAATGGTTTGAACTGGCGGAACAAGGCCGACTGAACCGGCGCTCGCAGCCGCGGTATTGGGTGCGTGCAGCGAAAATCCGGGTCATGAAAGATGCGCATTGGGGTGGATGGAAGCGGGGCTTCAATCCGATCATCAGGCTGTTGGCCAGGGCGCTGGAACCAGCGCAAGGCAAGCAGCCCGAATGAGCGCAACCAACCGGTATCCCAGGAATGCTGTCACGCGTGCTGTGCTCAGGACAATGGCGGAGCCTGGTCCAACTTTTGTAAACCGCAAATCCAAATCCTGCGACATGCAAGCGATTGTAAAAAATCAGACACTGTTCATATTCCTCTTCCTTGATACAACCTTGCTTCTACCTGCTCAGGCCTCTGTGCATGGGGCCGGCGGCGATGCAGCAGGCACAGGCGGCAGCGTAGCCTACAGCATCGGGTAGGAGGTGCACTACCAGCACTCCGGAACAAGCGCAGGACAAATACTTCCCGGAGTGCAGCAAGCCGTTGAAATCTCCACCGGCAGTGCAAGCGTCCATCTTGCTTCCGCTGCCATTCAGGTCTATCCCAATCCTACCCACCGCAGCGTGGTTTTGTTGGCAGGCGAAACACTGCCGGACTTTC